>JAYUPO010000502.1:0-2742 GCA_043760085.1 Burkholderiales bacterium | reverse complement strand
CCGTGGGGCACACCAGCACCACGGGCAAGGTCTTGTTCGTGGGCAGGGCCTTGGCGCCGGCCAGGCCGGCTAACGGCACGTTGCGCGCGCCGGCAGCGTGGCCGGCGGCAAATTCGGCGGGCTCGCTCACGTCAATCAGCACCGCCTTCTCGCGGTTGATCAGGCGCACCGCCTCGGTGGCCGACACCGCACCCATGCCGCCGCCCTTGGCCAGCACCGGCCAAGCCAACAGGCCGCCCGAGGTCAAGGCCATGAGGATCAACATCCAGTTCTCAACGATGAAATTCACGGCGTGGGCTGCTCAGGTTGCAAAAGCGCGGATTATAGAATTCCGACCCTTTTTGCCCGGCATCGGTTCATCAGCCAACCCGATCTTCCACCTTCGGCCGCCCCGCAACCATGACCAAACTCGTGCTCGTTCGCCACGGCGAATCGACCTGGAACCAGGAAAACCGCTTCACCGGCTGGACCGACGTGCCGCTCACCGCCACCGGCGTGGCCCAGGCGCGCGAAGCCGGGCGGCTGCTGCGCGAAGGCGGCTTTGAATTCGATCTGGCGTACACCTCGGTCTTGCAGCGCGCCATCTGGACGCTGTGGCATGCGCTCGATGCGATGCAGCGCACCTGGCTGCCGGTGGTGAATGAATGGCGGCTCAACGAACGCCACTACGGCGCCCTGCAAGGCCTGAACAAGGCCGAGACGGCGCGCCAATACGGCGCTGGACAGGTGCTCATTTGGCGCCGCAGCTACGACACGCCACCGCCGCCGCTGGCCGCCACCGATGCGCGCTGCGAACGCGCTGACCTGCGCTACGCCCGGTTAAACCCGGCCCAGGTGCCGCTGACCGAATGCCTGAAAGACACCGTCGAGCGCGTCCTGCCCTGGTGGAACGATGTGCTGGCCCCGGCCTTGCGCGCCGGCCGGCGCCCGCTGCTGGCCGCGCATGGCAACTCGATGCGTGCGCTGGTCAAGCACCTGGATGGCATCAGCGACGCCGACATCGTCAACCTGAACATCCCCAATGGCATCCCGCTGGTCTATGAGCTTGATGCCCAGCTCAAGCCGCTGCGCCGCTACTACCTGGGCGACGCTGCGGCCGCCGAAGCCGCCGCCGCCGCGGTGGCCAACCAGGGCAAGGCTTGACGCCGGAACCCAGCCCGTGTTGCTGCTGATTGCCCGAACCGCGCCTGCCATGCTGCAATGCCGCGAACAACCTGGAGCCTGCTTCATGACCCTGCAACGTTTGACTCAAGCTGCGACCCTGGCCTTCACCCTGAGCCTGGCCGGCGCCGCCGGCGCGCAGGTCATGCTCAAGGTGGGGCACGCCAGCGCGGCCGATTCACCGTTGGGTCAGAGCATGCAGGCCTTTTGTGCGCAGGTCTTGAAGGGCAGCAAGGGCCGCTACCGCTGCGCCGGCACGGGCGCGTCACAAGGCGCGCAGGCCGAGTTGGCTGACGCGCTGCAACAAGGCACGCTTGACGTGGCCCATGTCAGCGCCACGGGCCTGGCGGGCAAGGTGCCCGAAATCGGCATCGTCGAGGTGCCCTTCCTGTTCCGCGACCTGGCCCATGCGCGCAAGGCGCTGGCCGGGCCGCTGGGCCAGGAACTCATTGCCAAGCTGCAAGCGCACAAGATCGTTGGCCTGGCCTGGACGGAGCAGGGCTTTCGCCATGTGAGCAACAACCAACGCGCCTTGACCACGCCGGCTGACTTCAAAGGCCTGAAGCTGCGCACGCAAGATTCCGCCCCCATGCAGGCCGGCTTCAAGGCGCTGGGCGCCGAGGTGGTGAGCCTGCCGTTCGAGCAGGTTTATGGCGCACTGGAAAAAGGCACGCTGCACGGCCAGGAGCATGTCATCGCCACCATGGACGCGGCCAAATTCTTCCGCGTGCAAAAGCATGTCACGCTGACCAACCATGCCTATGTGCCGGCCCTGCTGGCGGTGTCTGCCGCCACCTGGGACAAAGCTTCAGCGGCCGATCGCAAGGTGTTCGCCGCTGCGGCGGCAAAGGCGGCCAAGGTGCACCGCGCCGCCGCCGGGCGCGAGCATCGGCAGCACCTTGCCGTGATGAAGCGCAACGGCGTGAAGGTGGTGGCCAAGGTCTCGCAGCCGGCCTTTCGCCAGGCGGTGGACGGCGCCTACGCCGACTTTGCCAAGACCTATGGCGCCGAGCGCCTGGCCGCGGTTCAGGCCTTGAAGTAGCGGCGGCGCATCAGGGCTGGCGCATCAGGCCCGGGCACATCACGGCTGGCGCAGCGCCGTGGCCAGCAGCGGCACCAGGCTGACCACGTTGCTGGCATGGGGCACGCTGTCGGTGCTCCAGACATGGCGCACGCCGGCGCGGGCCAGTTCGCCCAGCGCATCGCCCACGAACAGCGCATGCGTCACCGCTACATCCACGCTGCGCGCACCAGCCCCCAGCACGGCGCGCGCAGCTTCGACCAAGGTGCGCCCGGTGCTGGCCACGTCATCGATCAACACCACTTCGCGCCCGGCGAATTGCAGCGCCGGCAGGCTCACGCTCACGTCGCGGTCGCCGCGGCGCAGCTTGCTGCACACGCCATGCTCCAGGCCTTGCGAGGCTGCGGCGCGGGCCACCCATTGCGCCGCTTCTTCGTCCGGGCCCAGCAACAGCGGCGAGCGGCAATGTGCCGCCGCCCAGGCGCCCAGCAGGTCGGCCGCCGACACGGCCTGCGCGCGGCAGCCCGGCATCACCTCGGCCAGGCTTTGGATGCGGTGCA
>JAYUPO010000501.1:0-6939 GCA_043760085.1 Burkholderiales bacterium | reverse complement strand
GACGATGGCAACGACTACCGGCAGCGCCTGGCCTCGTGGGGCATGGACACCTCGCTGGTGCGCAGCATTGCCGGGGCCTACACGGCGCAGGCCATCATCATCACCGATGCCGACAACAACCAGATCACGGCCTTCCACCCCGGTGCAATGCAAGCGGCGCAGCACACCCGGGTGCCGCCGCGCAGCGACATCGCCCTGGCCATCATCGCGCCCGACGGGCGCGAGGCCATGCTGCAGCACGCCGAACAACTGACTGGCGCGAAGATTCCGTTCATCTTCGACCCCGGGCAGGGGCTGCCGATGTTTGATGGCACCGAGCTCAACCATTTCATCGCACAGGCCAGTTGGGTGGCAGTGAATGACTATGAAGGCCGCATGCTGTGCGAGCGCACGGGCATGAGCCTGGAGCAGCTGTCGCGCTCGCACTTGCTGGGCATCGTGGTCACGCTGGGTGCGCACGGCTGCGAGGTCTGGCAACAAGGCGTGCGCAGCGTCGTTGCCGGCGTCCAGGCCAGCGCCGTGCTCGACCCCACGGGCTGCGGCGATGCCTTTCGCGCAGCCTTGCTGCACGGCCTGGAACGCGGCTGGCCGCTCGAACGCTGCGCCGCACTGGGCAACCAGGTTGGCGCGCTGAAGATCGCGCATCGAGGTGGACAGAACCATGTCCTCGACCTGGCTGCGCTCGGCCTGTGACCAGGGCAACAGCCGCGTCGTAGCGGCTCCCGGCTGCGCCGAACGGGCGTAGCGAAGCACGGCCGCAGCGCGGCAGGCAAAGAAGCCCGGCACTGCCGGGCGGACGAAAAAAAGCCCGGCAGTGCCGGGCTGTGAGTCTGGTGGTTGGCGCCACCACCGCCGCTTTGCAGCGCCGGTGGTGGCGTTCCACAGTCTTTCAGGGCTTGTTGCCGGTCGGGAACGGCCAGGCCGCCGCCGAACTCAAAGCCGTCTTTGCTGGGGCCGCTGCAGGCGCAGCCGGGGTAGCAGGAGCGGCGGGCTTCTTGGCTGTTTTCTTTGCAGCCGGCCTCTTCGCCGCGGGCTTCTTGGCCGCAGTCTTCTTGGCCGCAGCCTTCTTCGCGGGTGCAGCCTTCTTCGCGGCCGGCTTCTTGGCCGCAGCCTTCTTGGCCGGTGCGGCCTTCTTCGCGGCGGCCTTCTTGGCCGGAGCTTTCTTCGCAGTTGCCATAACGATCTCCTTGATCAAGTTGCAAAGAGCACCGCACTGCTCGATACAGTGCGGCGATTCAGTGCCCGTTGGTCTGCTTCGTCACCCCAAGGGGTTTCTCGGCGGTTGCCTCGGTGCGCTGAATGGGGTGAAGTGCCTGCCGACATCTTTTGATGTTCTTTTGACACTTCGATTCGGGCTGCCATACCTGGGTTGTTGTTAACGTTCGGGGTACGGCAGTTCAGTCCCAGGACAACGCGCCACCGGTCTGGTATTCGATGACGCGCGTTTCAAAGAAATTTCTCTCCTTCTTCAAATCAATCATTTCGCTCATCCACGGGAACGGGTTCTCTTCATTCGGGAACAGCGCTTCCAGCCCGATCTGCGTGGCGCGGCGGTTGGCGATGTAGCGCAGGTAGCCCTTGAACATGGAAGCGTTCAGGCCGAGCACGCCGCGCGGCATGGTGTCTTCGGCGTAGCGATACTCCAAAGCCACTGCCCGCTCAAACAAGGCCTTGATCTCGGCCTTGAACGCCGGCGTCCAGAGGTGGGGGTTTTCGGCCTTGATCTGGTTGATGACGTCGATGCCGAAGTTGCAGTGCATGGACTCGTCGCGCAGGATGTACTGGTACTGCTCGGCCGCGCCGGTCATCTTGTTCTGCCGGCCCAGCGCGAGAATCTGCGTGAAGCCGACGTAGAAGAACAGGCCTTCCATCAGGCAGGCAAAGACGATCAGGCTCTTGAGCAGGGTCTGGTCGTTCTCTGGCGTGCCGGTCTTGAAGTGCGGGTCGCTGATCGCTTCGATGAAAGGGATGAGGAATTCGTCTTTGTCGCGGATCGACGCCACCTCGTGGTAGGCATTGAAGATCTCGCTTTCATCCAGGCCTAACGATTCAACGATGTACTGGTAGGCGTGGGTGTGGATGGCCTCTTCGAAGGCCTGGCGCAGCAGGAACTGCCGGCATTCGGGCGCCGTGATGTGGCGGTAGGTGCCCAGCACGATGTTGTTGGCGGCCAGTGAATCAGCGGTGACGAAGAAGCCCAGGTTGCGCTTGATCAGGCGGCGCTCGTCTTCCGTCAGGCCGTTCGGATCTTTCCATGTGGCGATGTCGCGCGACATGTTGATCTCTTGCGGCATCCAGTGGTTGGAGCAGGTGGCCAGGTACTTTTCCCAAGCCCACTTGTACTTGAACGGCACCAGCTGGTTCACATCAGTCTGGCCGTTGATGATGCGTTTGTCTGCGGCGCTGACACGGCGTGCCGGATCCGGCTTGGCTGCCTGGGTCAACTGGGCCAACTGGGCCAACGGTGGCGCAGGGCGCGCGGTGACGGTGTTGCCCGCGGACTGCGGCTCGACAGCGGTGCGGCCACTCATGTGAACCGCGCTGCGCGGTGACGCTGGCACCGCCGGCACATCGCGCAGTGGCGCGGAGGTGGCGGCGAGGATTGAATTCGTCGGCGTACTGCGAACTTCGTCTTCCCAAACAAGCATGTGATTCACGTCCTATGGCGTTGAATTATCTGAGTGATGTGCGCGAACACCAAGCAATACAGCACGCTGCTCAACACTTGAAAGCGATGTTGTTGCACATACGCATCGCCCAAGCTGTTGCCGCAGCCTTGCATGCGCCGCTGGCACCAAACATATTCGTGCATAGGCGCATGGCTGAGGCGCGGCGCATCACTGGCAGGCCTCGCAGTCCGGGTTGTCGATGGCGCAGAACTTCACGTCACTGCCAGGCACTTCTGCTGCGGCCGCACCACCACCGGAAGCCAGTGCGCCTTGCGAGGTGACGGCGTTCATCGCCCCGGCATGCACGGTGGACTTCTCGGCGTGCGTGGCACCCATGGTGCGCAGGTAGTAGGTGGTCTTCAGGCCGCGCAGCCAGGCCAGGCGGTAGGTTTCATCGAGCTTCTTGCCCGAGGCACCGGCCATGTAGATGTTGAGCGACTGCGCCTGGTCGATCCACTTCTGGCGCCTTGCACCGGCCTCGACCAGCCAGCGCGGCTCGACCTCGAAGGCTGTGGCGTACAGGCTTTTCAATTCGGGCGGCACGCGGTCGATTGGGCGCAGCGAACCGTCGAAATGCTTCAGGTCCATGATCATCACGTCGTCCCACAGGCCCAGACGTTTCAGGTCGCGCACCAGGTACTCGTTGATGACGGTGAATTCGCCCGACAGGTTGCTCTTGACCGACAGGTTGCCGAAGCAGGGCTCGATCGACGCATCGACACCGATGATGTTGGAGATGGTGGCCGTGGGTGCAATGGCCACGCAGTTGCTGTTGCGCATGCCATGCAGCTTGATGCGTTCGCGCAGGCTCGTCCAGTCCATGCTCACCGTGCGGTCGACCTCGACATGGCCACCGCGCTCGCGCTCCAGCAATTCGAGTGAATCGATGGGCAGCACGCCGCGCTCCCACAGCGAACCGCGGTAGCTCGAATAGCGCCCGCGCTCTTCGGCCAGCTCGGTGCTGGCCCAGTAAGCGTGGTAGCACACGGCTTCCATGGAACGATCGGCGAACGCCACCGCCGCGTCGCTGGCGTAGGGCGTGCGCAGTTGGTACAGGCAATCCTGAAAGCCCATGATGCCCAGCCCCACGGGGCGGTGGCGCAGGTTGGAGTCGCGCGCCTTCTTCACGGCGTAGTAGTTGATGTCGATGACGTTGTCGAGCATGCGCATCGCCGTGGCCACTGTGGCTTTCAACTTGACTTGATCAATCTGGCCGTCTTTCAAGTGCCGCACCAGGTTCACCGAGCCCAGATTGCAGACCGCGATTTCGCTGTCGCTGGTGTTCAGCGTGATCTCGGTGCACAGGTTGCTGGAGTGCACCACGCCCACATGCTGCTGCGGGCTGCGCACGTTGCAGGCGTCTTTGAATGTGATCCAGGGGTGGCCCGTTTCGAACAGCATCGACAACATCTTGCGCCACAGGTCCTTGGCCGGCATGCGCCGGAAGAGCTTCAGCTCGCCGCGATCCACCTGCGCTTCATAAGCCACGTAGGCAAGTTCGAATTCGCTGCCGAACTTGTCGTGCAAATCAGGGCAGTTGCTGGGCGAGAACAGCGTCCACTGGCCGTCTTCCATCACCCGCTTCATGAACAGATCCGGAATCCAGTTCGCGGTGTTCATGTCGTGGGTGCGGCGGCGGTCGTCACCCGTGTTCTTGCGCAGCTCCAGGAATTCTTCGATGTCGAGGTGCCAGCTTTCAAGGTAGGCGCACACCGCCCCCTTGCGCTTGCCGCCCTGGTTCACCGCCACCGCCGTGTCGTTCACCACTTTGAGGAACGGCACCACGCCCTGGCTCTTGCCGTTGGTGCCCTTGATGTAGCTGCCCAGGGCGCGCACGCGCGTCCAGTCGTTGCCCAGGCCGCCGGCGTATTTGGACAGCAGCGCGTTTTCCTTCAATGCTTCGTAGATGCCATCGAGGTCGTCGGCCACGGTGGTGAGGTAGCAGCTCGACAGTTGCGAGCGCCGCGTGCCGCTGTTGAACAGCGTGGGCGTGCTGCTCATGAAGTCGAAGCTGGACAGCACGTTGTAGAACTCGATGGCGCGCGCTTCGCGGTCGATCTCGCCCAGCGACAGGCCCATGGCCACGCGCATGAAGAAGGCTTGCGGCATTTCAATGCGCTGCTCTTCAATGTGCAGGAAGTAGCGGTCGTACAGGGTCTGCAGGCCGAGGTAGTCGAACTGCAAGTCGCGCTCGGGCTTGATCGCCGCACCCAGCCGCGGCAGGTCGAACTGCTGCATGCGTTCGTCGAGCAATTCACTCTTCACGCCCTGGCGGATGTAGCCGGGGAAGTACTCGGCGTAGCGTTCACTCATCTGCGCCTGGGTGACTTCACCACCCAGAATTTCGCGGCGGATGGTGTGCAGCAACAACCGCGCCGTGGCGCGCGAGTAAGCAGGGTCTTTCTCGATGTGCGTGCGCGCGGCCAGGATCGCCGCCTTGTAGACCTCGGCCAGCGGCACGCCGTCATACAGGTTGCGCCGGGTTTCGGCCAGGATGGGTTCGGCCCGCACTTCGCTGCCCAGCCCGGCGCAGGCCGACTCCACCAAAGCTTGCAGCGCGGCCATGTCAAGCGGCGCGCGCTGGCCGGTGTCATCGGTCACGTTCAAGGCAGCCACTTTCGGCAGCGTGGCCTGCTTGTCGCGCGCGCGCTCTTGCGTGCGGCGTTCGCGGTAGAGCACGTAGGCGCGCGCCACTTCATGGTGGCTGCCGCGCATCAGGCCGAGTTCAACCTGGTCTTGCACGTCTTCAATGTGGAAGGTGCCGCCGCCCGGGCGTGACCGCAGCAGCGCGCGCACCACGGCTTCGGTGAGCACATCGACCGTTTCGCGCACGCTGGCCGAAGCGGCACCTTGCGTGCCGTGAACGGCGAGAAAGGCCTTCATCAAAGCCACTGCAATCTTGCTCGGCTCGAAGGCCACCACGGCGCCATTGCGGCGAATGATCTGATAGCCCGCGTATGCGGTGCTGGGTGGCAGCGCAGGCGTTGACGACTGCGCTGGCATTGACATCTGTACGGCCAGGGTGGCGACAGCTTGCATGGAGTCCCCTTGAAATCTGCAATGGTGTGATCTTGAGTGCCCGGGCCGCTGCGCGGCGGGTGCCCAGACTGCCGTGCTGTCACGCCCGTGGCCTGGGGGCCACGCTGCATTCAGCACTTGTTCTGTATCAGTTCGCTTCGCGTTGCGCGGTTCTGGCGCCGCTCAAGCCGTGTCAAAAAAACGGGTCGGTTGACGCTCATTGACGTTGCAGGCCAGACCGCACGGCTTGTTCAGCAAAACGCGAGAACACACTATATCTGGGGTTGATACGGGCAGCAAGCCACTACAGCTAGCGTTGACGCATTTCGTTACAAACTGACACGATTGTCCTGTGCAAGCCGCAGTTCGGGCACATGCGGGGTGACACAAATGTTTGTGCTGCGCAAGCCACGGGCCAGGCGCGCCCAATCAAAGCCGGCACCCGGGTCGGCCTTGCGGCCGGGTGCCACGTGCTCGTGGCCAGCCACTTCTTGCAGGCTCGGGTAGGCCAGGCGGCAGGCCTGCAGCAGCCGCGTGAGTACGCGGTATTGGGCGGCCTCGAAGCGCCCACCTTCCAGGCCTTCGAGTTCGATGCCGATGGTGTAGTCGTTGCAATTCGCCCGCCCGCGCCAGCTCGACTGCCCGGCATGCCAGGCCCGTGCATCGCACGACACGAACTGCACGACCTGCCCACCACGCCGGATGAAAAAGTGCGCCGAGACTTGGAGCCCGCGCAGGCCGGCGTAGTAGGGGTGCGCAGCATGGTCCAACGTGTTGGTGAACAGGTGCAGCACTGCATCGCCGCGACAGTGCCCAGGCGGCAGGCTGATCGAATGCACGACCACCAGGCTGGGCAGCACATTCGGCGGGCGCGCACCAAAGTTGGGTGAGGCCACCACGCACGCGGGCTGCCACCAGCCCGCGCGCCATTGCGCGCGCGCGCTGCTGCGTCGGGCCTGGCTCACGGCGCCGGCGGCTCGCTGCGCTCTGGCCCGCCGTCGGCAACCTGGACGCCCAGGCGGGCCATGCGGTAGCGCATCTGGCGCAAGGTCAACCCCAGGCTGGCGCCCGCGGCCGTGCGGTTGTAGCGATGAACGTCCAGCGCACGTTCGAGGATCGCGCGCTCCACGGCATCCAGATGCGCCTGCAAATCGGCTGGCAAGGGTGCTGGCGTGCTCTGCGCTTGATCTGCGGCGGCCTCGCGTGCGAGCGCCGCGGGCGCTGCGTGCGCCGCGGGGGCATCCGGCGGCGC
>JAYUPO010000500.1:0-6944 GCA_043760085.1 Burkholderiales bacterium | reverse complement strand
CCAGGCGTTCCCGAAGGCGTGGTTCAATGCACAGGGACTGGTCTCGCTGCTGGACACCCACCAGCGACTTCTTCTCATCAACTGAACCGCCGTATGCGCAACCGCACGTACGGTGGTGTGAGAGGGCTGAGGGGGTGACCCCTCACCCTACTCGATTGATCAAACCGCTGGCTCAAGCCGGCACATTCGGAGCAGCATCATGATCGACACCCTGGAGCGCTGGCATGCCGTGGTGCAAAGCCGCGACCCGCAGGCCCTGGCGGCTTTGCTGGCCGACGACGTGGTGTTCCATTCGCCGGTGGTGCACACGCCGCAGCGCGGCAAGGCCATCACGCTGCAATACCTGATGGGTGCGATGCACGTGCTGAACACGGCGCACTTTCGCTACTTGAGGCAGATCGCCGGCGAGCGCGACGCGGTGCTTGAATTCATGACCGAGATCGACGGCATCGAAGTCAACGGCATCGACCTCATCCGCTGGGGTGACGACGGCCGCATCGTCGACTTCAAGGTCATGGTGCGCCCGCTCAAGGCCATCCATGCCGTGCATCAAAAAATGGCCGAGATGCTGCAGCGCCCGGGCTGAACACTGCGGCGCGACAACCTGCTAGGCGCAGCAGCAGCGGCGCGCTCAGCCGAACTGGCGCACTTGCGCCAACGTGCCCAGGCGCTGGCTGATGGCGAAGAACTCCGCCACCGTTTCTTCGATGATCTGTTGCACCGGCTTGACGGCATGGATGAGGCCGGCCGACTGCCCGGCCAGCGCCGGCGCGGCGTTCATCTCACCGCCAAAGTAAACCTGGCGAATGCCCTTGAACGTGTCTGGCGCCATCAAACCGGCCTCGTGAATGGCCAGGCTGAAATCAGTCTTCAGCGCCCGGATGCACGGCGTGGCGGCCTTGTTCAACACATAGGTGCCGGTGGCATCGGCGGCGATGATGGCGTTCTTGTACGCCGCATGTACCGGGCTTTCGGCGCTGGCCACGAAGCGCGTGCCCATTTGAATGCCTTCGGCGCCGAGCGCAAACGCCGCGGCCATGCCGCGGCCATCGACGATGCCGCCGGCCGCGATCAGCGGCACCTCCACCCGTTCGCGGATGGCTTGCAGCAGCACCAGGGTGCTCACCTCTTCGGGGTTTTTGAAGCCGCCACCCTCGGCGCCTTCGACCACCAGGCCATCGATGCCGGCGTCTTGACACTTCAACGCCAGTTCCAACGTGGGCACGGCGTGATAGACCACGATGCCCGCTGCATGCAGCGGTGCGATGAACTTGGCCGGGCTGCCGGCCGAGGTGGTGACGAAGCGAATGCCCGAGTCGCACACGAAGCGCAGCATGGCGTCGTCCTTCAGGAAGCGAATCGGCAAGTTCACGCCGAACGGCAGGCCCAGCGCCACCATCTGCCGAATCTCGTCCTGGCAGGCCGCGGTTTCACCCGAAGACGTTTCGATGATGCCCAGGCCACCGGCGCGCGACACCGCGCTGGCCAGTGGCGTGCGCGCGATCCAGCCCATCGGGGCCTGCACGATGGGGTAACGGGCGCCGGTATGGGCAAGGACGCGGTTCATGGGCTTTGGCTCTTGTCTTGGTGACGGTAGGCGCAGTGTCACCCCGGTTAAGCCAACATGCAGTCGCACTGGCGCCACGCCAGCCCGCGTCGCGTGCACCCCACAAAGTTTGATGCCGCAGCCGCATCTGCCTGCCGCTGGGCCAGGCGGCGTGTCGGCCAGGCGGCGCAGCGCCGTGCAGCGCACGCGGCTACCATCGGCACCCCATTCCGGCGCGGCCGGCACCCTGAGCAAGCCGCGCAACCCGCACAGTGAGGTTGGCCATGGCAGCTCGTTCGATCGCTTCTTTGACCCTGGGCTTCGGCCTGGTGTCGATCCCCGTCAAGCTCTATTCCGCCACCGAGACGTCGAGCGCGATCAAGTTCAACCTGCTGGCCAAAGATGGCTCGCGCCTGAAGCAGCAATACGTGTCGGAGAAAGACCAGGCCGTCGTGCCGCGTGCCGACATGGTGAAGGGCTACGAGTTCGAGAAGGACCGCTTCGTGCTGTTTGCGCCCGACGAGCTGAAGGCGCTCGAAGAAGCCAGCAGCCCGGCGATCGAGATCATGTCCTTCATTCCGGAGAAGTCGGTCGACCCGCTGTACTACGACAAGGCCTACCTGATTGCCCCAGACAAGCGTGGCGGCAAGCCCTACGCGCTGCTGGCCCAGGCGATGCGCCAAAGCGGCCGCTGCGCGCTGGCCAAGTGGGCCTGGAAGGCCAAGCAGTACGTGGTGCAGGTGCGGCCCGTTGAAGACGGCCTGGTGCTGCAGCAGTTGCTGTACGCCGACGAGGTGCGCTCGCTGAAAGACTTGAATATCGAACCGGTGTCGGTGTCCAGCGGCGAGCTGCAATTGGCGTTGCAGTTGATCGACCAGATCTCGCAAGAAGGCTATGACCCGGCGCAGTACGTCGATGAAGAGAAGAAGCGCATCCTCACGGCGATCGACGCCAAGATCGCCGGCAAGGAAGTCGTGGCCTCGGCCCACGACGAAGAACCGAGCACGGCCCAGGTCATCGACTTGATGGAAGCGCTGCGCGCCAGTCTGGGCAAGAAAACGGCGGCAGCCAAACCCGTTCTCGTTGAGGCGGTCGCTGAAGCCAAGGAGCGTAAAGGTGCCAAACGCGCCGGCGCAACGAAGGCCGAAGAGAGCGCCGCAGCGCCTGCGCCGGCACGCGCTCGCGCCAGAAAGTGACCCCGGCCAGCGCCGGCCAGCCCGACGCGTCGACGTTCACCTTGCGCCGCGTCCAGGCGATGCTGGGCTTGTCGCGCGCCATCGTCTCTGCATTGATCGCCGAAGGGTTCGTCGCGCCCACGCGCGGCCGGCGCAACGAATGGCGCTTCACGTTTCAGGATCTGATGCTGCTGCGCACGGCGCATGCGCTGCGGGCGTCGAAGATCCCACCGCGCAAGATCCTGCGCTCGCTGGCCCGGCTGAAGGCCACCTTGCCGAACGAACTGCCGCTGACGGGGCTGCGCATCACCGCCATCGGCGCCGATGTTGCCGTGCGCGACTGCAACGGCCAGTGGCAGGCCGACAACGGCCAGTTGCTGATGGACTTCGATGTGGCGCCGGTTGCCGGCAGTGTGGCCTTCCTCGATCGAGCCGCCTGCGCACCGGCCAGCCCCGATGCGGCGGCGTGGTTCGAGCGCGGCTTGGCGCTGGAAGCCACCGACCCGGCGGGCGCTGAAGCGGCCTACCTGCGCGCGCTGGCACTCGCTCCCGATTTGACCGACGCCTACCTGAACCTCGGGGCGATGTGGAGTGAGGCTGGCCGATTCACAGAGTTGGCCGAGCTGTCCGAGCAGGCCGTGCTGCATTGCCCCGGTTCGCCGCTGATTCAATTCAACCGTGGCGTGGCGCTCGACCATCTGGAGCAGTTGCCGCAGGCGATTGCGAGCTACGAGAAGAGCCTGGCACTCGACCCGACGCTGGCCGATGCGCACTACAACCTGGGCCGCTTGCGCGAGCAACTCGGTGACGAGCGCGGCGCGTTGCGGCACTTCAGCGCCTACCGGCGCTTGCAACCATAGGGATTCACCGGCGATGGCTGTGAAGGCACCGAGCGACCCGCTGGCACGCTACTGGTCAAAGCGCAATTTCGCGCGCACCAGCGAGCCGCGTGGTGACGGCCCGGCCGCCGCGTCACCAGGCAGCGCGTTGTCATTTGTGATTCAGAAGCATCACGCGAGCCGGCTGCACTACGACTTCAGGCTAGAACTCGACGGCGTGCTGCTGTCGTGGGCGCTACCCAAGGGGCCGAGCTTCGACCCCGCCGACAAGCGCATGGCGATGCATGTCGAAGACCACCCGCTGTCGTATGGCGGCTTCGAAGGCACGATCCCACCCAAACAGTACGGCGCGGGCACCGTCATCGTCTGGGACAACGGCAGCTGGGAGCCCAGCGGCGACCCACGGCAGGGGCTGAAGGACGGCAAGCTGGTGTTCGCGCTGCACGGCCACAAGCTGTTCGGGCTGTGGGAACTGGTGCGCATTGCCAAGCCCGGTGAGCGCCAGGAAGCCTGGCTGCTGTTCAAGAAGCGCGACCGCTACGCCCGGCCGCACAGCGAATTCGACGTCGTCAGCGCCTTGCCAGACAGCGTCATCGCCAGGCCGTTGAAGGCAGCGAGCAACGATCCAGCCGGCCCCGCGGGCGCCGTGAAGGCTGCGATGCCAGCGACGCTGGCGCCGCAGCTCGCCAGCCTGGCCAGCGCGGCCCCCACCTCGGGCGACTGGAGCTGGGAGATCAAGCTCGATGGCTACCGTTTGATGGCGCGCATCGAAGGCGGCAAGGTGCGCCTTATCACGCGCGGCGGCCACGACTGGTCGGCCAGGATGCCTGGGCTGGTGAAGGCCTTGTCGGAACTCGGCCTGCACAGCGCCTGGCTCGACGGCGAGATCGTCGTCTTGGGCAAGACCGGCACGCCGGACTTCAACGCGCTGCAAAACGCCTTCGACCGCTCGCGCACCGAGGGCATCGTGTACTTCCTGTTCGATGTGCCCTACTTCGAAGGCCACGACCTGCGACTTGTGCCGCTGGCAGCGCGGCGGCAACTGCTCAAGCAGTTTGTCGACGAACATCCGGGCGAGCACATTCGCTTCAGCGCCGACTTCGATGCCGACGCCGCATCGATTCTCGAATCCGCGCGGCGCATGGGGCTGGAAGGCGTGATCGCCAAACGCAAGGACGCACCTTACGAATCGCGCCGCACCGAAACCTGGCTGAAGCTGAAGAACAAGCTGCAGCAAGAGTTCGTGATCGCCGGCTACACCGACCGCTCCAGCGGCGAGGCCGAGATCGGCAGCCTGCTGCTGGCGCTGCACGACGACAGCGAGCAGCTCATCTACGTCGGCAATGTTGGTACAGGCTGGAGCGCGGCGAGCGCCACCGCGTTGAAGAAGCAGCTGAAAATGATCGAGCGCGCCGAATCGCCGTTCGGGGCCAGGCCGCTGCACAAGCACCGCTGGGCGGTGCGCGACCCCGCCGCGCAGCACTGGGTCAAGCCAGTGCTGGTGGCACAAATCCAGTTCTCTGACTGGACACCCGACAGCCAGGTGCGGCATGCCAAGTTCCTGGGCTTGCGCAGCGACAAGGATGCGACAGCCGTGCGCCGCGAAAGCGCCGTCATGCCGGCGGGCCCGGCCGTGGTGACTGCGGGCAGCAACACCGTTGGCGGCACCCAGGTCTCGCACCCGCAGCGCGTGATCGACGCCAGCACTGGCGTCACCAAACTTGAGCTGGTGCGCTACTACGAGTCGGTGGCCGAGTGGATGCTGCCGCACCTGAAGGGCCGGCCGTGTTCGCTGGTGCGCGGGCCCACCGGCGTGGCTGGCGAGCTGTTCTTCCAGAAGCATGTGGACGCGCTGCAGATTGCCGAGATCAAGCAGCTCGATGCCACGCTGTGGCCGGGGCACGCTGCGTTGCTGGAGGTGCCGACGAAGAAGGCGCTGATCGCAGCGGCACAGATGAACGTGATCGAGTTCCACACCTGGAATGCGCTGAGCCGCAAGATCGACCAACCCGACCGCATGGTGTTCGACCTCGACCCTGGCGAAGGTGAACGCTGGCAACGCGTGCTGGAAGCAGCAACGCTGGTGCGGGGCATGCTGCAGGAGTTGGCGCTCGAAAGCTGGCTGAAGACCAGTGGCGGCAAGGGCCTGCACGTGGTAGTGCCGCTGGCGCCACGCAGCGACTGGGACACGGTGAAGGGCTTTGCGCAGGCCGTGGTCCAGCACCTGGCACGCGTGGTGCCGCAGCGCTTCGTGGCCAAGAGCGGCGCCGCCAACCGCGTGGGCAGGGTCTTCGTCGACTATCTGCGCAACAACCACGGCGCCACCACGGCGGCGGCGTTCTCGGTGCGGGCGCGGCCCGGTTTGGGCGTGTCGATGCCACTGGCCTGGGAAGACATGAGCACGCTCAAGCGCGGCGACCAGTGGACGCTGCGCACCGCGCGCGAACACCTGTCGTTCCAGTCGGTTGACCCGTGGCAGGGTTACTGGAGCTGCAAGCAGACATTGACGGCCGGGCTCAAGGCGCTTGGAGTTTCATCAGCGCCGCCGCATAGCCGGGCGCGACATACGTCGTCCGCAATGCCAAGAGAGTTGAGCAAAGTGGCGGAGCCACTTTCGGCTTTGCGGGAGGGGCAGAAATGAAAACGGGTCAGCCCCTTGTGGAAGCTAACCCGTTGATTCAATTGGTCGGGACGGCGGGATTCGAACTCGCGACCCCTTGCACCCCATGCAAGTGCGCTACCAGGCTGCGCTACGCCCCGTGAAGAGTGCGGATTATAGAGGCCTGTCGCATACACCTTGGCGCAGATGCTTCCAGGCCGCCGCGAAGTCCGGCGGCGGCGCGCATTCAAAAGCCAGCGCTTCGCCGCTGGCCGGGTGCAGCAAGCGCAGTTGCGCGGCGTGCAGGGCCTGCCGTGCCAGGCCCAACGCCGGCGCGCCGCCGTACACGGCGTCGGCCACCAGCGGGTGGCCGGTGTGCGCCAGATGCACGCGGATCTGATGCGTGCGCCCGCTGTGCAAGGTGCAACGCAGCGCGGCCATGCCGCCACGTTGGGCCAGCACCTCGAAGTCGGTGCGTGCCGCGCGCCCGCCGGCCAGCACCGCCATCTTGATGCGCGACACCGGGTCGCGGCCGATCGGCACTTCAACGCTGAAGCGAGCCTGTGCAAACGCGCCGTGCGCCAGCGCCAGGTATTCGCGGTGCACCTCGCGCGCGGCAATGGCGCGCGACAAGGCAGTCACCGCCGGCAGCGTCTTGCCCACCACCATCAAGCCCGAAGTGTCCTTGTCGAGCCGGTGCACGATGCCGGCGCGCGGCAAGTGCGCTGCACCTGTGTGATGTGCCAGCAGGCCATTGAGCAAGGTGCCCGACCAATTGCCCGCCG
>JAYUPO010000499.1:0-6946 GCA_043760085.1 Burkholderiales bacterium | reverse complement strand
CGCGGATGAAGCGGCGCACGGTATCGAGCAACATGCGCTGCTCGTCGTTCAGGTGAAGCATCACGACCTCTGTTCAAGCAGGAAATCAAGCAACAGCGCGCGCACCTGGGCGAACATGTCGTTGCCAGTGCTGGTGTGCAAGCCGCGCGCGCGGGCGGCGGCAATGAGCGGTGGCATGGCCGGCACCGTGACCACATCGGCCACGAACGCCTGGGCGTCCAGGTGATCGACTTGCACCGGCAACGGATCTTCAGCGCGCATGCCCATGGGCGTAGCGTTGCACACCAGGCCAAAGCCGGCGGGGTTGGCGCTGCCCGCGGTGATGGGCACGCTGCTGTACTTGCGCAGCCGGGCCATCAGCGCATGGCGCCGCGGCTTGTCGGCATCGTGCAAGGCCAGCTCGGCCACGCCGGCATCCACCAGCGCATGGGCAATGGCCGAACCGGCGCCGCCTGCGCCAACGAGCAAGGCGCGCGCGCCGCCGAGCTGCGCGCCGCCGGCGCGCATGGCGGCCACGAAGGCTTCGCCGTCGCACATGTCGGCATGCCAGCCCTGGGCAGCACGGCGCAACACATTGGCCGCGCCAATGGAGCGTGCGCGCGGTGTGGCGCTGGCGCTCGCCGCCAGGGCACTGAACTTGTGCGGCACGGTGATCAGCACGCCGCTAACGTTTGGCATGCGCCACATCAGGCTCAGAAATTCGGCCAGGTCGGCGGGCTTCACATGGGCCGGCACGCAGATGGCATCAACACCGCGTTCCTGCAGGCCGGCCGTCACGCCGGCGGGCGACTTCACCTGGTCGATGGGGTCGCCCGCGATGTAGAAAACGCGGGTGGCGCCGCTATAACCGTTCAGCACAACGGACATGCAGCGCCAGGCCGGCCGAAGGCTTACTTCTTGCCCAGCGGCGGCAGCGAATTCGTGACGACTTGCCGGCCGTCTTTCACTTCCACCATGTAGCTTTCGCGGTCAAGGTCGCCGTTGGCATCGAAGCTCACATCCATGATGATGCCGGGGTACTTGCTCTTCTTGATCTCCAGCCCGTGCATCGCTTGCGCCACGGCCTTGCGGTCGAGCTTGCCGGCCTTTTCAATCGCGGCCTTCATGGAATACACACCCATGTAGCCCTTGATGCCGTTGTGGTCCGGAATGTATTTGTAGGCCTGGTAGAACTTGCCCTTGAAGGCCAGCATTTCGGGGCTGGGCGCATCTACGGTGAGGCCCACATGGCCCAGCGTGCCGTTGGCGGCTTCGCCGGCCAGTTCGATCACCTTCTGGCTGATCAGCACCGTTTCACCATAGATGGGTTTGTTCCAGCCCTGCTTGCGCAGTTCGCGCAGGGCGCGGGCGGATTCTTCCTCGGTGAGGTAGACGAACAAGGCATCCGCATTGGTTTGCTTGGCGCGCAGCACGGCGGCCGAGAAGTCAATCTGGCCGGGGTCGGTGGCGATCTCGCCCACCACCTTGGTGGGGCTGCCGTTGAGCAACTTCACCATCACATCGCGCCCGCCCTTGCCGAAGTCGTTGTTCTGGTAGATCACGGTCAGGGTCTTGACCTTGGCGGTAATGAACTTGGCCAGCTTGGGCATGGAATGCGCCTGGCCGAAGGCGGTGCGGAAGATGTAGCCGTTGCCTTGCTGGGTGATGGCGGCGGCTTCGCCACCCGTCCAGTTCGGGATTTCACCGCGCTTGGTTTCGGCCATGCTCACCATGATCGAGCCCGAATACACCGGGCCGAAAACGGCGAACACGCCGTCGTCAACCGCCTTGGCGGCCAGGCCCTTGGCCACGCCGGGCTGGGTTTGGGTGTCGGCCGCGGTGCTGACGATCTTCTTGCCCAGAATGCCGCCGGCGGCGTTGATCTCCTTAACCGCCAGCTCCACGCCATCGCGGAAGTAGGTGCCGGGGCTGGCGCCGCCGCCTGAAAGCTCATAGATGCCAGCGATCTTGATGACGTCTTGCGCGTGGGCTGCAGCAGCGCCGCCGAGCAGGATCAAGGTCAGCGCCATGTGGCGCAGGGTGCGAGTCTTCATGGGGTGTCTCCAGAATGCGACTTGAACAGGTGACGGTAGAGAAGGGCGGTGCGACAGGTGCTGCGGGCAGCCCGGCGCGGCGGCGGCATCATAGTAGATTCGGGCTTGCATTCCAATACGGAATTGTGTTCCACTTTCGGCGCCATCTCAACGGCCCCGCCCCGCACTTCACCCATGACCGACTTCCTGCAACTGTTGCTCTCAGGCATGGCCGTGGGCGCCATCTATGCGTTGGCCGCGCTGGGCTTCACCTTGCTGTGGCAGGCCAGCGGCACCATCAACTTCGCGCAGGGTGAATTCGTCATGCTGCCGGCGTTCATGATGCTGGCCTTTGGCGCCATGGGCTCGCCGCTGTGGCTGTCATTCCTGCTGACCTGCGTGGTCGCCGTGGGGGTGCTGGGCTGGGCCTTCAAGCGCGGCGTGGCCGACCCGTTGCTCAAGTTTGGGCTGATGCCGGTGGTGGTGGCCACCATCGGCGTGTCGATTGCGGCGCGCAACGGCGTGCGCGCCGGCTACAGCGCCGAGGCCCACCCGTTCCCCAGCCTGTTTGCCGACAAGCTGTTCACGGTGGCCGGTGTCAACGTCACCCTGGCCGACGTGGGCACCCTGTTGCTGGCCCTGGCCCTGGTGCTGGCCACGCAGGCGTTTCTGGCGCGCACCGTCACCGGCCGGGCCATGCAGGCGGTGGCGCAGAACACCGAAAGCGCGGCGGTGCTGGGCATCAATGTGCCGCGCATGATTTTTTATACCTTCGCCATCAATGCCGTGCTGGCCTGCGCCGCGGCGGTGCTGGTCACACCCACCTACCTGGCCAAGTTCGACATGGGCGAAAGCCTGGGCACCAAGGCCTTCTTCGCCGCCATCATCGGCGGCTTCAACAATTCGCGCGGGGCCTTGTTGGGTGGGGTCATCGTCGGCGTCGCTGAAAACCTGGCCGCGGCCTACATCTCGCCAGCCTACAAGGATGCCGTGGCCCTGGTGCTGTTCATGGTGGTCATCTTGTTCAAGCCGCAGGGGCTGCTGGGCAAGAAGGTCGAGCGCAAGGTGTAAGCCAGCCAACATGAAAAAGACCCACCTTGCCGGGGCCGGCGTGCTGCTCGTGCTGCTGCTGGCTGCGCCGCCCCTGCTGAAGAACTACGGCCTGTACCTGCTGAGCTACTGGCTGGTGTTCGTCATCGCCGTCATGGGCTTGAACCTCACCATCGGTTATGCGGGGCAAAAGTCACTCGGTCACGCCGCGTTCTTCGGCATCGGCGCCTACACCGTGGCCATCATGATGAAAGCCGGCTTCAGCTTCTGGTTAGGCTTGCCGCTGGCCATGCTGGGCTGCTTTGTCATCGGCCTGGGGCTGGGCTTTCCGGCGCTGCGGGTGCAGACCATCTACCTGGCGTTCGCCACGCTGGGCTTCAACACCGCGGTGTGGCTGGTGATGCGCAATGAAGAGTGGCTCACCGGCGGCACCTTCGGTATCAACAACATCCAGCGCCCGGGCTTCCTGGGCCTGGAACTGAACGGCAACTTGGCGTACTACTACTTTGTGCTGGGTGTCGCGCTGGTGATGGGCGCGGTGCTGTGGAAGCTGCTGCATTCACCCTGGGGCAAGGCCTTCATGGCGCTGCGCGACAACCCGATTCGCGCTGAAAGCCTGGGCATCCACATCCAGGCCTACACGCTGCTGAGCTTTGCCATCGGCGCGGTCTATGCCGGCGTGGCCGGGGCGCTGTTCGCGCCGTTGGTCGAATTCATCGAGCCCGCGCCGTTCACGGTGGGCGCGTCGATCATGATGTATTTGATGGTGGTGGTGGGCGGCCCCGGCTACTTCTTCGGCCCGCTGCTGGGCAGTGCCGTGGGCGTGCTGCTGCCCGAGTGGTTGCGCTTTGCCCAGGGCTGGTATTTGTTCGTCTTCGGCACCGCGGTGGTGTTGCTGATGCTGTGGTTGCCCGATGGCTTGCTGAGCATCCCTGATCGGCTAAAGGCCCGGCGTCATGCGCGCGAGGCCAACGCTGCGCGCCAGGCCGCCGCGGCCGCGCTGGGCAAGGGTGCTGCATCATGAGCCATGCCATCCTCAAGGTCACCGGCCTGAAGAAGGCCTACGGCGCCATTCAGGCGGTGGGCGGCGTCTCGTTCGAAGTCATGCCGGGTGAAATCTTCGGCGTCATCGGTCCTAACGGTTCAGGTAAGACGACCCTGTTCAACAGCATGCTGGGCCAGATCACGCCCGACGCCGGCAAGATCGAACTCAACGGCGAAGACATCACACAGCTCAGCCCGGTGCAGCTCAACCAGCGCGGCGTGGGCCGCACGTTTCAGACCCTGCAAGTCTTCGGCAAGATGAGCGTGCGCGACAACCTGCTGGTGGCCGCGCAGGAACATCAAGGCAGCATGTTCAGCCGCATGTTCGCGCCCAGCGATTCCGGCCTGGGCGCCAAGGCTGATGCGCTGATCGATCAATTTCGCATCCGCCACGTGGCTGACAAAAAGGCCGGCGAGTTGAGCTATGGCCAGCAAAAGTTGGTCGACATCGCCATGGCCTTCATGAGCGAGCCCAGCCTGGTGCTGCTCGACGAGCCCTGCGCCGGCGTCAACCCCAGCCTGGTGGGCGGCATCCGCACGCTGCTGCGCGAATTGAACCGGGCCAGCGTGGCCGGCAAGCAGGCCAGTAGCTTCATCGTCATCGAACACAACATGGATTTCGTGATGGGCCTGTGTCACCGCATCATGGTCATGGTGGAAGGGCAGGTCCTGGCCATCGGCACGCCGGCCGAGATTCGCGCCAACAAGCAGGTGCTTGACGCCTACCTGGGAAACTGACGTGAACACCGTGGCGATTGAGTTTGATGATGTGGTGGCCGGCTACGGCGACTTCATGATCCTGAACAACCTCAGCCTGAAGGTCAAGGCCGGCAAGATCACGCTGCTGCTGGGCCCGAATGGCGCGGGCAAGAGCACGGTGCTCAAGACCTTGTTCGGCCTGCTCAAGGTGCGCCAGGGCCGCATTCGCCTGCATGGGCAAGACATCACCGGTGTCGGCTCAAAAGACCTGTTAGTCAAACACGGCATCGCCTTCGTGCCGCAGGGGCGCAACCTGTTCGGCCAGCTCAGCGTGTACGAAAACCTTGAGCTCGGTGGCATCACGCTGGGCACCAAGCTCACGCGCGAGCGCATTCCTGAAGTGCTGAAGCTCTTTCCCCGCGTGGCGCAGCGCCTGCACAGCGCGGCGTCGTCGCTGTCGGGTGGTGAGCAAAAGCAGCTTGAAGTGGGCCGCGCCTTGCTGCTGCGGCCCAAGGTGTTGTTGATCGACGAACCCAGCATTGGCCTGAGCCCGCTGGTGGTGGCCGATGTCTTCAAGCTGCTGCGCAACCTGGCCAGCCAGGGCACCACCATTCTGATGGTGGAACAGAACGTGAAGAGCGCGCTGAAGATGGCTGATGAAGCCATTGCCCTGGAATCGGGCCAACTGGTGCTGCACAAGCCGGCCGATGAGCTGTTGAACGACCCCGACATCGAGCGGCTGTTTTTGGGCGGTGCGCCTGCGGCGGCGCCGGCTGCGCCATGACTGCTGCGGCCACATCCAGCCGCATGCCGATCATCGTGATCGGCGCGGGCGCCATCGGCCGCATGCACATCGAGCGCGCGTTGCGCCATCCGGAAGTGATGGTCGTTGGCCTGGCCGACCCGGCGCCTGGCGCGCGCGAATACGCGCAAAACCTGAACCTGCCCTGGGCGGCTGATGCGGCCGATCTCATCGGCCCACTCAAGCCTGCGGCGGCCATCGTGGCCACGCCCGATTCAAGCCATGCTGACATCGGCATCGCCTGCTTGCAAGCCGGCCTGGCCACGCTGGTTGAAAAGCCGATCACCGACACGCTCGACCAAGCCCTGCGCCTGGTGCGCGCCGCGCGCAGCACCGGCGCGGCGCTGCTGGTGGGCCATCACCGGCGCCACAACCCGATCGCGCTGGCCGCGCGCAAGCTGGTGGCCGACGGCGTGATCGGCCGCCCGGTCATCGCCAATGTTCAGGCCACTTGGCTCAAGCCGGACAGCTACTTCGACACCGCCTGGCGCCGCGCGAAGGGCGCCGGGCCGGTGCTGATCAACCTCATTCACGACGTCGACTTGTTGCGTTTTTTGCTGGGCGATGTGGCCAGCGTGCAGGCCTCCACTTCGCACGCCGTGCGCGGCCACGAGGTAGAAGACACCGCGGCCGTGCTGATGCGCTTCACCAGCGGCGCGCTGGCCACGCTGGCCGTGAGCGACGCTGCCGTGGCGCCGTGGAACTGGGATCTCGCCGCCGGCGAGGCCGCCCACTACCCGCGGCAAGACGTCGATTCGCACCACCTCAGCGGCACCGAAGGCTCGCTCACCTTGCCCCGCCTGCACCTGTGGCAGTACCGCGGCGTGCGCGGCTGGCATGAACCGTTAACCGTGTCACGCACCACGCCGCATGAGGCTGACCCCTACGTGGCGCAACTCAGCCAGTTGCGCGCCGTGGCCGAAGGGCGCGAGGCGCCGCTGTGTTCGGGCCTGGATGGCCTGCGCACGCTGCAAGCCACCCTGGCCGTGCATGAAGCGGCGGCCAGTGGCGGCGTGGTCACACTGGCTGACCTCGATGTCTGAGCGTGGCGCCCGGTGGTTAACGTTAGAGGTGATACTGTGTCAGGGGTAATGGCCAGAACGCTGGGCCTCATCGAGCGCCTGGCCGCCGAGGTGCATGGCGTGCCGCTGGCCACCTTGGCCGGCGATCTGAACATGCCGCGCAGTGCTGCGCACCGGCTGCTGCTTGAGTTGACCGAACTGGGCTATGTGCGCCAGGTGCGCGAGCGCGGCGACTATCTGCTCACCACCAAACTCGTGTCGCTGGGTCTCACGCACCTGAAGCTGTCGGGCGTTGTTGACGTGTGCCAGCCCATCCT
>JAYUPO010000498.1:0-6947 GCA_043760085.1 Burkholderiales bacterium | reverse complement strand
TCCGGGCCAAAGAACTCGTTGAGCTTGTGATCCTTGATGAAATTCACCGCTGCTGGCCAGCGCTTGTCGATCTTCAGCTTCTCATGCATGAAGGAAGCCGGTGGCAGGACGATGCGGTTGACATCGCGCAGCGGGTTTTCCAACGCCTGCTTCAGCGTATATTCAGGCTTCACATTGTCCTTCGCCATGAAGCGGCCATGCACATGGCAGGCGCGAATGCGCACCTCCACCATCACCGGCGTGTTGGATGCTTCCGACAGCTCGAAGGCCTTCTCGACAACATTCACCATGCTCGGCAGATCGGGGCGCGGATCGGCCAGCCAGATCTGCGACTTCATCGCAAAGGCATGGCCGCGCTCCTGCATGATCGACGAGCCCTCGCCGTAGTCCTCGCCGACGATGACCAGGGCGCCGCCGGTGACGCCGCCCGAGGCCAGGTTGGCCAGCGCATCGCTGGCTACGTTGGTGCCGACAGTGGACTTGAAGATCGCCGCGCCGCGCAGCGGATAGTTCACCGATGCCGCCAGCGTGGCCGCCGCCGTGGCTTCGCTGGCGCTGTTCTCGAAGTGAATGCCATGGTCGGCCAGGATGTCTTGCGCATCGGCCAGCACATCCATCAAATGCGAAATCGGCGCACCCTGATAACCAGCCACATAAGCCACGCCCGATTCAAGCAAGGCCTTGGTCACGGCCAGGATGCCTTCGCCATGAAACACCTCGCCCGCACCCAGGCGCAGCTTCTTGACTTCTTCAACGAAGGAACGTTCGGCCATGGTGGGAGGTGGTGCGGTCGGGTCCAGATGCAGGGCACGCAAGGCGGCGCCCGTGTGCCGGCAAGTATGCCGCCTGCGCGCAGCCAGGCGGCCAGGCAGTGGTACAAACGCGGCTGCCCCAAGCCCAAGCAGGAGACACGATGACGCTGGATCGAAGAACGCTGCTCATGACCAGCTTGGCGCTGCCCGCAACCGCCCTCGCGCCATGGCCCTTGGCGCTGGCGCAGGCCTTTCCGGCGCGGCCGCTGCGCATCGTGGTGCCCTTCCCGCCCGGCGGCACCACCGATGTGGTGGCCCGCATCCTGGCGCAGCGGCTGACCGAAACCATGGGCCAGAGCGTGGTGGTCGAAAACCGCGGCGGCGCGGCCGGCATGATCGGCGCCGACGCGGTGGCCAAGGCCGCGCCCGACGGCTACACGCTGCTGATGCACAACGTCACCTTCCCGCTGGCTTCGGTGGCCGCGGCGCTGGCCAACCGCTCGCCGTTCAACATCGACACCGACTTCGCCGGCGTGTCGGTGGCCGTGAACGTGCCCTTTGTACTGACCGCCCACCCCAGCGTGCCGGTGAAGAACCTGCGCGAACTGGCTGAACTGCTGCAACGCGACAAGACCCTGCAATACAACTACGGCTCGACCGGCCCCGGCTCGGCCATGAACGTGCTGGGCGAGGCCTTCAACCGCGACGCCAAGGTGGCGATGACGCACATCCCCTACAAGGGCGCGGCGCCGCTGAAGCAAGAGCTGTTGGCCGGGCGAATCCAGATCGGCGGCGACCAGCTCTCGTCATCGCTGGCCGAGATCAAGGCCGGCACGCTCAAGGCCTTGGCCACCTTCGGCGCCAGGCGCATCGCCGCGTTGCCCGACGTGCCCACCGTGCGGGAATCGGGCTTCCCGGGGCTTGAAGCCGAGGGCTGGAACGGCCTGTTCGTGCCGGGCAAAACGCCGCGCGACATCATCGAGCGCTTGCAGCGCGAAGTGGCCGCCGCCGTGCGCCACCCCGAAGTGGCGAAGAAGCTGATGGATCTGGCGGCCGAGCCCGTGGGCTCGTCAGCGGCCGAGCAAGACGCGGTGCTGCGCAAGCAGATGGATCAGTTCCGCCCGGTGATCGCCACCATCAAGATGGAATAACGATTGACATGAGCGTCAATCTGATCACCGCTTGCGGCCGCGGCGTCGGTGCGGCCACTGCGCGGCGCCCCGGGCCAGCCCATCGCGTTCAGGCCGCCGGCGGCGCCCGTGCGGCGCTGCTCGGTCGGGCGCTTGCAGCGCCGCGGTGGTGACAATTCGACTCACCGCCCCGCGTGCCCCAGTCGCGCGGCGGCGATCGGCTAACGACTCAACGGAGGTGATGCAATGGGCTGGTTTTCGAAGAAGGACAGCGGCTTCTTTCTCGCCACCGTGGTGCCCACGGGTGACGGCGGGCCGAAGGTGGCGGCCTATCTGGGCGTGGTGAATGGCGAGGCGATCATCGGCGCCAACATCTTTCGCGACTTGTTCTCGTCGGTGCGCGATGTCGTCGGCGGCCGCGCCGGCGGCTACGAGCGCGCGCTGTCGGGCGCGCGCGAGGCGGCGGTGGACGACATGATGGCCGCCGCGCGTGAACTCGGCGCCGATGGCATCGTCGGCCTGGACTTCGACTACGAAGTGCTGGGCGAGGCCAACGGCATGATGATGGTGTGCGTCAGCGGCACGGCGGTGAAGATGAGTTGACGCGCAACAGCACGGCTGCGCCAGGCCTGTGAGGCCGAAAGGAGAAACGAATGGTTCGAGCCACCTGTATTGATCGCGCACGCCGTGCCGCCCGTGTTCGGCTGGCGGCCGTGCTGGCGCTGGCTGTGCTGCCGGGGTTGCAGGCCTGCGGCGGCGGTGGCGGTAGCCCCGGCGGGCCGCCGCAGGCCGTCACGCTCACGGCGCCAGCCGGCTTCGCCGACGGCCTGGCCGGCATGCTCACGCTCAGCGCCACGGCGGCGGCGAATGCGGGCACCGTGGCGGTGGAGTTCCAGGTTGACGGTGTTGCCGTCGGCGGCGAGGACACCACCGTTCCCTACGCCACAACCATCGACACCAGCCAGTGGGCCAGCGGCCAGCACGTGCTGCGCGCGCGCGGGCGCGACGCCGCCGGCAACCGTTCCGACTGGTCCGGCGCCGTGGTGCGCTTTGCCGGCAGCCGCGACCTGCCGGCGGGCTTCAGCAAGAACGAGAGTTGGGCGGGCGGGCTGGCCAACGCCACCGCCTTCGCCCAGGCCAGCGACGGGCGTATCTTCGTGGCCGAGCAGGGCGGCAACCTGCGCATCGTGAAGAACGGCGTGCTGCTCGCCGCCCCCTTCGCGAGCCTGGCGGTTGACGGCAGCGGCGAGCGCGGGCTCATCGGCGTGGCCACGCACCCTGATTTCGCGAGCAACCGCTTCGTCTACGTCTACCACACACGCATCAATGGCAGCGCGCGCAACAACCGCGTCAGCCGCTTCGTGGCCACGGGCGACGTCGCCACCGGGCCGGAGACGGTGCTCATCGACCTGGCGAACCTTTCCGGCGCCAGCAACCACAACGGCGGCGGCATGAAATTCGGCGCCGACGGCAAGCTCTACGTCGCCGTGGGCGACAACGCCGACGGCGCGCTGGCGCAGAACCTGAACCACCCGTTCGGCAAGGTGCTGCGGCTGAACGACGACGGCTCCATTCCGGCCGACAACCCCTTCGCCGGCACGTCGACCGGCCTGGGCCGCGCGGTGTGGGCCTACGGGCTGCGCAACCCCTTCACCCTGGCCGTGCAGCCGGGAACCGGGCGCATGCACATCAACGACGTGGGCCAGAACACCTGGGAAGAAGTCAACCTCGGCGCCGCCGGCGCCAACTACGGCTGGCCGGGCTCCGAAGGGCCGGCGAACGTGACGGCCGGCGTGACGGCGCCGCTGTTCGCCTATGGGCACGGCCCGGCCACGCCAGCGGGCTCGGGCCCTGGCGGCTTCTTCACCGGCCAGGCCATTGCCGGGGGCGCGTTCTACCCGGCGAGCGGCGGCGCGGGCCTGTTCCCCGCGGCCTACCGCGGCCACTACTTCTTCGCCGACTTCGCCGGCGGCTTCATCGGCTTTCTCGACTTCGCAATGCCAACGCCAATGCCCAGGCCACCAGCTTCGCCCAGGTGAGCGGTTCGCCGGTGGACCTGCTGGTGGGCAACGACGGCGCGCTGTATGTGCTGACGCGCGCGTCGATCGTGCGCATCGCGGTGCTCTGATTTCGCTGCTGGAAGCGGCGCGCCGCTGACCTGCGCGTCGATGAGCAGCGCGGCGCGCAGGCGGTGGCATCGGTGCACTCATCAAGAAGGCCTTTGAAGCTGCGCAGCGCTTCAAGTTCCAGCCACGATGGCCGATACGGCTCGGATGGACCGACTCCACCTGACAGCCATCGACGCCGCCGAATGCGGCCCGCGCACGCTCAAACTGGCCGAACTGATCGGCGCCTTGAGCCGCGCCCTCGACATCACCGAAGGCCAGCCGCCCGGGCACTGCGTGCGCACCTGCTGGATCGGCATGCACCTGGGGCGCGCCATCGGGTTGGGCGAGCGTGAGCTGTGGGAGCTGTACTACACGCTGCTGCTGAAAGACCTGGGCTGCAGCAGCAATGCGGCGCGCATCTGCGAGCTCTACCTCACCGACGACCGCGACTTCAAGCACGACTTCAAAACCGTGGGCGAAGGGCTGCCGCAGATGCTGCGCTTCGTCTTCACGCACACCGGCTTGAACGCCGGGCTGGCGCAGCGCCTGAAGGCCACGCTGCACATCCTGCGCAACGGCCCGGAGATCGCCACGCAACTGATCCAGACGCGCTGCACGCGCGGCGCCGACATCGCACGGCAACTGCGCTTTCCAGAAGCCGTGGCCGCAGGCATCGCGGCGCTGGACGAGCATTGGAACGGCCAGGGCAAGCCCATCGGAATCCAAGGCGAGCAGATTCCGCTGTACGCGCGCATCGCGCTGCTGGCGCAAGTGGTGGATGTGTTCCACGTCACCGGCGGCCCCGCCGCTGCGCTGGCCGAGGTGGCGGCCCGCGGCGGCAGTTGGTTCGACCCGCGGCTGGTGCAAGCCTTCACGCGCTTGGGGCTGGAGCCGGCGTTCTGGGCGATGCTGTCAGCACCCGAGGTCGACGCTGCGGTGCGCGCGCTGGAGCCCGGGCAACACGAGGTGGCGCTCGACGATGACTACCTGGACGACATCGCCGCGGCCTTCGGCCAGGTGGTGGACAGCAAGAGCCCCTACACCAGCGGCCACAGCGAGCGCGTGGCCAAGTACACCGACGCCATCGCCGCGCAACTGGGCCTGGCCGCGCCGCGCCGGCGCTGGCTGCGCCGCGCCGCGCTGCTGCACGACCTGGGCAAGCTCGGCGTGAGCAATGCCGTGCTCGACAAGCCAGGCAAACTGGACGCCGACGAATGGGTCGCCGTGCGACGGCACGCCTTGCTCACGCAAGACATCCTGTGCCGCATCGAGGCCTTCGCCGAGCTCGGGCGCATCGCCGCGGCCCACCACGAGCGGCTCGACGGCAAGGGCTACCCGCTGGGCCTGCGCGGCGACCAGATTGCGATCGAAACGCGCATCATCACCACCGCCGACATCTTCGACGCCATCACCGCCGAGCGGCCCTACCGCGGCGCAGTGCCGATCCCGCGCACGCTGGAGATGATGGGCGAAAGCGTCGGCACGGCGATCGACCCGCTGTGCTTTGACGCACTGCGCCAGGCGCTGGTGGTTGAAGGCTTGCTCTGATCTGATCGGGCGGCACGCGGCGGCATCAACCCGCCGCAGCCGGGTCAGCGCCCGACCGCATCACGCGGTTGTAGGTCTGTGCCAACGCCCCGTTAACGCCTACATTTCCGTCAGGCAGCCGCCGTATAGGGGTGCTACGACAGTCGCCATTTCAATCTAAAGCACCTTTCTCGATACTCAGGAGAATTAAATGCCTAATGTTGCAAACTACAGTACTGTGATGGATAGTTTAAACACGCTCGGAGTCGGCGCAGGCCAGACGCCCATTCTCAATCTCGTGCTTAGTCTTGACCAACTCAACTTCGCAAGTCAGTCAGTTTTGTCGTATATGGTTGACCCAGATGCCGCCGGAATGACCTTCAAGATGTCCATTGTCAGGGGAGTTGTCGACGGCAATGACGAGGTTATCCCGATCATCACATCCACCCCACTCCCTGCCATGAGCGGTCATGTCCGCCAAGAGGTCATCGGCGGTAACGTGTTCGGAGGGGTGAACATCCGATTGAGAATTGAAGTCACTGCCGGGAGTGGAAAGTTCTCGGACATCGTGCTCTGGTACAAGAGCAACGTTTAGTCAGAACAAATCGTGAACGGCGCGGATGGAGTTGGTTGATAAGCCGCTTTTTCCAAGCGGAATATAGGGTAGCGGGTGATCTGCGAATACCACGGCGCCTGTCGTGAGCCATTGCCAAGACACCGCAATCAGTCGCCACCTGACCGCATCCCCGCGCCCCAAGCCACATACTGGTTCCGCAGCAGCGCCTCGTCCGTGCCGCTCACTTCGCGCCCATCACCCTGCACGCCCGCCTCGCGGTGCAAGCTGACCCATTCATTGCCCTGCGCTGCCAGCCCTTGCTGCACGCATTCGAACAAATGCAGATCGTCGTGCGCCACGATCGACGCTGGTGAAAACGCCACGCGGTTGTAGGTGAGCGCGCTTTCCAGCAGTTGCGCCGGCGCACCCACGGCTTCAAAGGCCCAGGCTTCAACCAGCGTGCGGTCCACCGCCAGCGGGCGGATCACGCGCATCACTTGCGGCGCGCCCTTGATGGCGATGCTGGGGTAGAAGACCACGTTTTGCGGCACGAAGGCCAGCACCGCTTGCGCGCGCTGCGCGCCGTGCGCGGCGGCCAGTTGTTCACCATAGCCGGGCAGGGATGAATACTCGTCGTGGATGCTGTGCTGCGTGCCCAGCACGCTGTGGCCGTGCGGCAGCACCCGCCCGCCCATGGCCTGGAAGAAGCGGTAGCCCGATCCGAAGGGCAACATCTGGCGCAGGGCCAGCGGTGGTGCAGCGCCCTGCCCTTGCCGTGCCCACACCGCGCTGGCGGCGTCTGACACCGACTGGTGCGTGGTGACGGGGTGCACCGCGTCGTTGATGTTTTCCAGATAAATTTTCCAGTTCGCCG
>JAYUPO010000497.1:0-2755 GCA_043760085.1 Burkholderiales bacterium | reverse complement strand
GCAGCACGGGCATGAGGCCGTTCTCGCGGCACAGGCCCGCAGCAACCTGTGGGCGGTGCGCATCGCTGCATTGAGCAAGTTCACCCGCCAGGCGGTGCAAGTGATTGTGCTGTGCACCGGCGCGTGGCTCGTGATCGGTGCCGATGTTGCCGCGGGTGTGATGGTGGCCGCCACCGTGCTGCTCGGCCGTGCGCTGGCGCCGGTGGAAAGCCTGATCGCAAGCTGGCGCCTGCTGGTGGAAGCACGCGCCGCGGCGGGCCGGCTGAACGCGCTGCAGTTGGGCGGCAACGCCGAAGTCACCCGCACAGCCTTGCCCGACCCCGAAGGCGCGCTCAGCGCCGAAGGGCTGGTCTTCGCTTTCAAGCCCGGCGCGCCGCCGGTGTTGAAAGGCGTGACATGGGCCCTCGCCGCCGGTGAGTCGCTCGCGGTGGTGGGCCCCAGCGCCTGCGGCAAATCAACCCTCGCGCGGCTGCTGGTGGGGGTATGGCAAGCGCAGCGCGGCGCCGTACGGCTGGACGGCGCGGACCTGGCGCAATGGCCGCTGGAGCGTCTCGGCAAGCATCTCGGCTACCTGCCGCAAGATGTGGCGCTGTTCGACGGCACGGTGGCCGACAACATCGCGCGCATGGGTGCCTCGGCCGACAGCGCCGACGTGGTCGCCGCGGCCCAGGCGGCACATGCACACGAGCTGATCGTGCAATTGCCGCAGGGTTACGACACGCCCATCGGTGATGGCGGGCATGCACTCTCTGGCGGCCAGCGCCAGCGCATTGCGCTCGCCCGCGCGCTCTACGGCAACCCGCGCCTGGTGGTGCTGGATGAACCCAATGCGAGCCTGGATGCCGACGGTGAGGACGCGCTGATGCGCAGCCTGCAAGGACTGAAGGCGCAGCGTGTCACGCTTGTCGTCATCACGCACCGGCCGGCGCTGATTGCGAGCCTAGACAAGGTGCTCGTGTTGCGCGACGGCGCCGTGGAGCTCTTCGCGCCGCGGGACGAATTCATGCGTCAGGTGACGCGGCTCAGAACAACCCCGCCGACGCCCGCGAGGTTCAAGCCAGCGCCATTGGTGGTGGCGTCATGAGTGCCACGCTGGCAGGGCCGGCGCAGACGCTTGTGGCCCCTGAACTGCGCCGTCTGTTTGGCACTGGCCTGGCCGTCATCGTGGCAGCGCTGGCCGCGGCCGGTGCATGGTTGGCGCTGGCGCCTTTGTCGGGCGCTGTCATCGTGCCCGGTGTGGTGACGGTGGCGTCAGAACGCAAGCAGGTTCAACACCAGGAAGGCGGCATCGTGCGCGCCATCCTGGTCCGCGACGGTGATGTGGTGCAGGCCGGCCAGCCGCTGGTCTTGCTGCGCGATGTGCAGGTCGACGCCGCGCTGGAACTGCTGCGCCTGCAAGTCGACACCGAGCGTGTGCGCCACGCCCGTCTGCTGGCCGAGCGCGGCCTGCTGGTCGCGCTGCCGCTGCCACCCGATCTGCAAGCGCGCCGCGCGGAACCGCGTCTGGCCGAACTCATCGAGCGCGAAACGACGTTTTTCAAACTGCGCCGCGCCTCGCTCGACGGGCAGCTCGACCTGCTGCAAGCACAGGTTCAGGCTACGCAGCAGGAGATCGCTGCGCGCAACGGTCAGGCGGGGGCAGACGGTGACGCGCTGCGCCTGCAACGCGAAGAACTCGCCGTCAACGAGCCCTTGCTGGCGGAGGGCTTCATCGCCAGGAACCGCCTGCTCGCGCTGCGGCGCGGCGTCGTGGAGTCCGAGGCGCGCAGCGGCAGCAACCAGGCCGAGCGTGCGCAGGCGCAGCAGCGTGTGGCCGATACAAAGCTGCGTGCGTTGAGCTTGCGCAACGAGTATTCACAACAGGCCGAGCGTGAGTTGAAGGACAGCACGGCCAAACTGTTTGACCTGGAGCAGCGGCTGCGGCCTTCGCAAGACGCGGCAGACCGACAGCACATCGTGGCACCGGTGGCCGGCGTGGTGGTGGACTTGCGTGTCAGCACGGTGGGCGCGGCGATAGCTCCGCGCGAGCGTTTGATGGACATCGTGCCGCAGGGCGTAGAGCTGGTGGTGGAGCTGCGTGTGCGGCCTGAAGATATTCACCACGTGCAAACCGGCGCGGCGGCTGATGTGCGGCTGATGGCTTTTCAACAGGGCAGCACACCCGCGGTCACCGGCCAGGTGACCTATGTGTCGGGCGACAGGCTCACCGACCCGGCCACCCAAGCGGGCTACTACGCCGCACAGGTGCGGCTTGGTGAGGATGCACGTAAAACGCTAGGCCCAATGAAGCTGCTCGCAGGCATGCCGGCCGAAGTGTTTGTGCAGACCGCGCCACGCACGCTGCTGGCCTACGGGCTCGACCCGGTGCTGGGCAGCCTGCGCCGCGGCTTGCGCGAGCCGTGATTCAACTTGAGCGAGGTGAACGATGAAGCGCGAAATACAGCCGCCAGCAGCCTTGCCCGCTGCGCCAGCCACGCAGGCTACGCCCGGCTTGGCCGTGCACCCGCTGTCGGGGCGTTGGAACCGCCTGGGCCTGGCGCTGCACTTTGTCGGCCGCCTGGAGCCCTTTGCGAGCTTCCGCTCGGCCGACCTCGTCAACACCTTGAGCGCGCAGATCGAACGCGAACACTGCCTGTTCGCGCTGGACGGTGCGCGTGTCGTCGGCTACATCGGCTGGGCGATGTACGACGCGGCCGTGGCCGAGCCCTTTGCGCGCGGCGCCGCGCCGCCGCCGAATGCACTCGCGCAGGGCCAC
>JAYUPO010000496.1:0-6970 GCA_043760085.1 Burkholderiales bacterium | reverse complement strand
TCTACCAAACCCGTGGGCACACTCAAGCCGGGCAGGCCCATCATGGCCGTGCCCAGCAGCGGCGCCTGTGCAGCCAGCAGTTTGTGCACCTGCTCCGGCGTGCCGTTGTCGGCATCGACGGCGAACTGGCGCTGCCAGCTGTTGGGCAGCAAGAGCACCGGGTATTGCTCGAAGAACAGCGCCCAGTCGCGGCAGATGTTGAAGCGCTGCACCAGGCCTTCCAGGTACTCGTCGCGCCCCCACACCGGCAAGCCGGCCATGTAACCCCGCAGGGCCGATTGCACGGCCGCGTCGCCCAGGCGTTCGATCGCCGCCTGGCCGGCGCGGCGCAGGTCGTGCATCACCAGGTGGCGCCACAACTGCGCGCCCGCTGCAAAGTGCGGCGGCTCGACTTCGTCCACCGCGTAGCCGGCTGCGGCCAGCCAGTCGGCCGCCTGTGCCACGGCGGTGCTGACCGTGGCGTCCACGTCGAACGCTGCGTGGCGTTTGAACATCGCCACGCGCCGCGGCGCGGCGCTGTCGGCATGGCTCAGCGGCGCGGGCACCCACTGCGGGTCGAACGGGCTGGCCTGGGCCATCACCTCCAGCGCCAGCCGCGCATCGGCCACGCTGCGTGTCAGCGGCCCTTGCACGCTCATCTGCTGGTTGCTGATCAGCCGGTCAGGCGCGCTGGCCTTGTACGCCGCCACCCGGCCCACCGTGGTGCGCAGGCCCACCACGCCGCACGCCCAAGCCGGGTAGCGAATGCTGCCGCCGTAGTCGCTGCCATGCGCAATGGGCCCCATGCCCATGGCCACCGCCGCGGCTGCGCCGCCGCTGCTGCCGCCGGGTGTAACGTTTGAGTTGAACGGGTTGAGCGTGCGGCCGTGCAGGTCGTTGTCGGTGAACCAGCGCAGGCTGAAGGCCGGCGTGTTGCTGCGCCCCACGATCACGGCGCCGGCGTTCTTCAAGTGCGCCACCACGGGCGAATCGGCCGTGGTGAGGTTGTCGTGGTTGGCCTGGATGCCGTCGGTGGTGGCGTGGCCGGCGCAGTCGACGTTGACCTTCACGCTCACCGGCACGCCGTGCAACGGGCCCAACGGGTCGCCGCGCGCCACCGCCTCGTCGGCAGCCTGCGCGTTGGCCAGGGCGGCTTCGGCCATCACCTCGACCAGGGCATTGATGCGCGGGTTCACCTCGGCAATGCGTTCCAGTACGCTGTGCGTGGCGTCAACGCAGCTGACGTCGCGCGCGCGAATGCGTTCGGCCAGTTCAACGGCGCTCAAGCGCCACAGGGCAGGGTGGGTCACGGTAGATGCTCGGTTGGGGTGCAGATCCTCACAGTGTGCCCGTTCAGCCCCGGCCCGCTGCGCCCGGACCACCGGGTTGCGGCCATAACGGGGCTCATCGCGTCGAGGCCACGGCTGACCTGTAAGAATTCGGCTTCCGCTGTTGACTGAAGGCGTGTTGCCGCGCCGCGGCGGCTGGCCCGACCCGGCGCACCGCTTTCGTTCAACCGCACCCAACCCTTTTGAAGGAGTATCAACATGTCTCAGCGTCTCATTCTCTCGTCCGCCCTGGCCTCCGTGCTCGCCTTGGGCCTGGCCGGCGCCGGCAGCGCGCAGGCCCAGGACAAGGGCAAGGAAAAGTGCTACGGCATCGCCAAGGCGGGTCAGAACGATTGCAGCAACCTGGCCGGCACGCACACCTGCTCCGGGCAAGCCAAGGTCGACATGGACAGCGGCGAATGGAAGTACGTGGCCGCAGGCAGCTGCAAGAAACTGAACGGCATGTCGGCCGAGGAAGCCAAGGCCAAGGCCAAGTCGTGATGCGCGCTTGATGCCCACCGCCTGCCTGCGATGAACCGCCTGCCCGCTGGCGCCGTGGGCATCGGCCTGCGCCAGCCGCACTACGCCCAGGTGTTGCAGGAATTGCCGGCGCTGGGCTTTGTTGAAGTCCACAGCGAGAATTTTTTCGCACCCGGCGGCGCGGCGCTGGCCGTGTTGCAACAGGCGCGCGAACACTACCCGGTGAGCTTGCACGGCGTCGGCCTGAGCCTGGGCTCGGCGCTGGGGCTGTGCGATGCGCACCTGGAGCAACTGGCGCAACTGGTGGCCCGCATCGACCCGGTGCGCGTGAGCGACCATGCCTCGTTCGCACGCGCGCCGCTGCACAGCCATGGGCTCGGCGTGCATGCCAACGACTTGCTGCCCATCGCCTTCACCGAGGCTTCGCTGGCGCTGCTGGTGCGCAACGTGCAGCGCGTGCAGGAACGCCTGCGCCGGCCCATCCTGGTGGAAAACCTGTCGGCCTACCTGAATTGGCGAGAGGCTGACCTGGCCGAGCCCGAGTTCTTCAACGAGCTCACGCGGCGCAGCGGCTGCGGCGTGCTGCTCGACGTGAATAACCTGGTCGTCAATGCGCTGAACGCCGGCCAGGAGCCGGTGGCCAGTGCCTGCGCCTGGGTCGATGCCCTGGCCCCGGCCAGCGTGGGCGAGGTACACCTGGCGGGCTTTCAGGACCTGGGCGACATCGTCATCGACGACCATGGCAGCCGCGTGCACGCACCGGTGTGGGCGGTCTATGCCCACGCCCGCCGGCGCCTGGGCGCGAGGCCGACGCTGATCGAGTGGGACACCGCCTTGCCGGCGTTGAGCGTGCTGCTGGAAGAAGCCGCCCAGGCGGCGGCGGTGCCGGCGTGACCCCGCCCGGCCGCCCGAAGGGCGAACACCGCAAGGCGCAGCCTGAAGATACCCCATTGAGCCAGACCGAGTTGCAGCGCCAGCAAGCCCTGCTGCGTGTGCTGTGGCGGGCCGACGGCGAGGCGGCCTTGTTGCCCCATATGCACGCTGATGTGCAGCGTGGCGTGGCCGCTTACCGTGCCAACGCCGGCGCAGCCGCCGAGCGTGCCCTGGCCCAGGCTTACCCCACGGTGCAGCAGTTGTTGGGCGAGGCCGCGTTCGCCCAGTTGGCGCGTGCCTTGTGGCAGGCTGAGCCGCCCGAGCAGGGCGACCTGGCCTGCTTTGGCGCAGGCCTGCCGGCCTTCATCGCGGCCGCTGCGCAATTGGCCAGCGAGCCTTACCTGGCTGACAGCGCCCGGCTCGACTGGGCCGTGCACCAGGCTGCGCGCGCCGCCGATGCGCCGGCGCAGGTGGCTGGCCTGGGCCTTCTGGCCACGGCTGACCCGGCCGCCCTGCGCGTGCAGTGCGTGCCCGGCACCGCCTTGCTGCGCAGCCCCTGGCCCGTGGTGCAACTGTGGCAGGCCCACCGCGGCGAGCAGGCCGGGTTTGAGCCCGTGCGCCAGGCGCTGGCTGCGCGGCAGGGGGAGGTGGCCTGGGTCTGGCGCCAGGGTTGGGCGGTGCGGGTGTGCGCGTTGAGCGGCGAGGTGGCGGCTTTCAATTCAGCGCTGCTGGCCGGTAAGAACCTGGGCCAGGCGCTCGACCAAGCCGGCGCTGCCTTTGACTTCACCGCCTGGTTGCAAAGCGCCTTGCGCGAGCAGTGGCTGGCCGGTATCCATGAAGGTGAGCCATGACCATGGCGTCAAGACGCCTGGGCTATCGTCGCGCCCCTCACAACCCGGCATGAACCAACAATGACCCTGAATCGACGCCACGTGCTGGCCGCTGCGGCCTGGCCCTGGGCCTGGCCTGTGCAGGCCCAGGTTAGCGCCGAATGGCCGCGCACCCTGCAGGCCGCGCGCGGGCAGACGGTTTACTTCAATGCCTGGGCGGGCAGCGAACGCATCAACGCCTACCTGCAATGGGCCGGGCTCGAAGTGCAGCGCCTGCACGGCATCAAGCTCGAACATGTGAAGGTGGCCGACACGGCCGAAGTGGTTAAGCGCGTGCGCGCCGAAAAGGCTGCCGCGCGCGCCGAGGGTTCGGCCGACGTGGTGTGGATCAACGGCGAGAACTTCCTGGCCATGAAGCGCGAAGGCCTGCTGTTCGGGCCGTTCGCCGAAAGCCTGCCGGCCTACGCCGCGGTGGATACGGTAGGCAAACCGACCACGCGGGTGGACTTCTCCGAGCCGGTGGACGGCATGGAAGCACCCTGGGGCATGGCCCAGCTCACCTTCTACGCTGACGGCGCGCGCGTGGCGCAGCCGCCGCGCAGCCTGGCGGCCTTGCTGGAATGGGCCAAGGCCAACCCGGGGCGCTTCACCTACCCGCGGCTGCCGCAGTTTCACGGCACCACCTTCGTCAAGCAGGCCTTGCTCGAAGCCAACGCGGTGCATGCCGCGTTCTACCAACCCTTTGACGGCGCCAGCTTCGAGCGCCTGACGCCGGTACTGTGGGCGTACCTCGACGCGCTGCACCCGCACCTGTGGCGCGCCGGCAAGCAGTTCCCGGCCAACCCCACGGTGATGCGCCAGATGCTGGCCGATGGTGAACTGCATATCGCGCTCACCTTCAACCCCAACGAGGCCGCCAACCAGATCGTTGCCAAAACCTTGCCGGCCAGCGTGGTGAGTTTCCAGAGCGAACGCGGCAGCATCGGCAACACGCACTTCCTGGCGATCCCGTTCAACGCCCGCGCCCAGGCCGCGGCGCAAGTGTTCATCAACTTCATGCTCACGCCCGCGGCGCAGGCGCGCAAGGCCGACATCCGCCATTGGGGCGACCCCACGGTGTTGGCCGTCGACCGCCTGGGCGCGGCCGAGCGCGCCGCCTTCGCCGCCGGCCAGGCGCCGGGCCAACTGCTGCGCAGCGCGCCAGCCTGGGCCGAGCCGCATGCCAGCTGGGTGCAGCCGCTGGAGCGCGAGTGGCTGCGCCGCTACGGCGCGTGAACCCAGCTTGAACCTGCAAACACCAGCGGTGCGCGCCGGCCGCGCGGCGGCCATCGGCCTGTGCAGCCTGGTGTTTGCCGTGCCACTGTTGCTGGCGGTGGCCCTGGCCTTGTGGGAAGGTTCAAGCGCTGCCGCCTGGCAGGCTTTGCTGGCGCAGCCGCAGTGGCGCAGTGCCCTGGGCTTGAGCCTGTGGACGGCAACAGTCAGCACCTTGCTGGCCCTGGCGCTCACTGTGTTGCTGGGCACCTGGGCCCAGGGCCAGGCGGCCACTTCGTGCGTGCAGCGCATGCAGCGCGTGCAGCGCTTTCTGGCGCCGATGCTGGCCGTGCCGCACGCCGCCTTTGCCATCGGCCTGGCCTGGTTGATTGCACCGGCCGGCTGGTTGGCGCGTGCGCTGGCGCCGGTGCTCGGGTACGCCACGCCGCCGTCATGGGTCACGGTCAACGACCCGCAGGGCTGGGCGCTGATCGCCGTGCTGGTGCTGAAGGAAACGCCGTTCCTGCTGTGGAGCCTGTTCGCTTTGCTGGCCCGGCCCGAGCATGCCGCGCTTGTCGCGCGCCAGGTGGCCGTGGCGCGCACCCTGGGCTACACGCCCGCCGCGTGGTGGGCGCGGGTGGGCTGGGCGCAACTGCTGCCGCGCCTGGCCTGGCCGCTGGCCGCTGTGCTGGCCTACGGCTTGACGGTGGTGGATGTGGCTTTGCTGGTCGGGCCGCAAGCCCCGCCCACGCTGGCGCTGCTGGCCTGGCAGGCGCTCAGCGAGGGCCGGGCGCAGCGCAACGAGGAGGGGGCGGCCATGGCACTGCTGCTGGCCCTGGCGCTGGCCGCGCTGGCCGCCTTGGGCCTGGGCCTGCATGCACTGTGGCAGGGCTTCATGCGCCGGCAAGCGCGCCGCGGCCACCGTGCGCCGGGTTGGCTGGGCGCGGCCAGCCGCCTGGCGCCCGCCTTTGGCCTGTGCATCACGCTGTTATATGGCCTGGTCGCGCTGGCGCTGGCCACCTGGTCGCTGGCCGGGCCATGGAGCTTTCCGGCGCTGTGGCCCGAGCAATGGACCACCCACACCTGGGCCCAGGTGGCCAGCAGCGCAGCCACCACCGCCTTCAGCGTGGCCTTGGCGCTGGCCGCCGCAGGCAGTGCCGTGCTGCTGGCGCTGGCCTGGCTGGAAAGTGCGCCCGCGCACTGGGACCGGCGCATCAGCGTGCTGGTCTTGCTGCCCCTGGTGTTGCCAGGTCTGTTCTGGCTCGGCGGCCTGTACCGCCTGGCGCTGTGGGCGCGGCTCGACGGCACCGTGTGGGGCCTGTGGTGGGTGCATGTGCTGCTGGTGCTGCCGTATGCGATGACGGCACTGGCGCCGGCCTGGCGCAGCTTTGATGTGCGGCTGGCGCGCACCGCGCTGGCGCTGGGCCGCAGCCGGTGGGTGTTCTGGTGGCGGGTGAAATGGCCGCTGCTGGCCGCGCCGCTGGCTTCCGCCTTGGCGATCGGCTTTGCGGTCAGCCTGGCGCAATACCTGGCCACGCAATTCATCGGTGCCGCGCGCCACCCCACGCTCACCACCGAAGCCGTCACCCTGGCCTCGGGCGGGCAGCGCAACCTGGCGGCGGCCTTTGCGCTGCTGCTGGCCGTGTTGCCCGCCGTGGGCTTCATGCTGGCCCAGCGTGTGGCCCACCGTAGCATGCGCGCCCATGTTGCTTGAGCTGCAAGGCGTGTCGATCAACCTGGGCACTCGCATGCTGGTGCCGGCCTTTGATGCCAGCGTGGCCGCCGGCGCGGTGCTGGCGCTGATGGGCCCCAGCGGCTGCGGCAAGAGTTCGCTGCTGGCGCACCTGGCCGGGCTGTTGCAGCCGCCCTTGCTGGGCAGCGGGCGCATCCTGATTGCTGGCCACGATGTGAGCCGCCTGGCCACCGAGCAGCGCCGCGTCGGGTTGCTGTTCCAGGACGACCTGCTGTTTCCCAACCTCAACGTTCGAGACAATTTGCTCTTTGCGCTGCCGCGGGGCGAACGCCAGCCGCGCCACGCCGCCGCTGAACGCGCGCTCGCGCAGGCCGGGCTGGCGGGCTTTGGTGCGCGGCTGCCGGCCAGCCTGTCGGGCGGGCAGCGCGCCCGGGTGTCGCTGCTGCGCGCCCTGCTGGCCGCACCCAGCGTGCTGTTGCTCGATGAGCCCTTCTCGCGGCTCGACGCCGCCTTGCGCGAGCAAATGCGCGGCTTCG
>JAYUPO010000495.1:0-2760 GCA_043760085.1 Burkholderiales bacterium | reverse complement strand
GGCCGAACTGGGCACGCCCTACCCGGCCACCACGCCGCTGCTGCTGGCGCGCTATGCGCGCATCCGCCCCGGCGAGGCGCTGCGCACCGAGTGGCAGGCCAGTGGCGTGATGGTTTATGTCATCACCGGCAACGGCAGCACCACCTGCGGCAGCGAGACGGTGGCGTGGGGCCCGGGCGATGTCTTCGTGCTGCCCGGCGGCGGCGCGCATTCGCATCATGCGCACGATGTGGCGGCGGTGTTGTGGCTGGTGAGCAATGAGCCGCAACTGGCCTTTGAACACCTGCGCGGCCCGGCCAGCGGCCATGCGCCCACCGACGTGGTGCACTTCACGGCGCCTGAAATGGAGCGCCAGATCGAGCTGATCTACAGCATCGGCCGCGGTGACGACATTGCCGGCTCAGCGCTCATCCTGGCCAGCACCAAGCAAGAGGCCATCCGCAATGTACTGCCCACGCTCACGGTGGCCATGAACACGCTGCCGCCGGGCGTGTCGCAACGCCCGCACCGCCACAACTCGGTGGCGCTGAGCCTGGTGATCGAAGGCGAGGCTTGCCACTCCATGGTGAATGGTGTGCGCAAAAACTGGGCGCCCTGGGCCACCACCGTCACCCCGGCCACCGCCGTGCATTCGCACCACAACGCAGGGCCGAAGCGCGCCATGTTCCTCATCGTGCAAGACGGCGGCCTGTACTACTACACCCGCGCGCTGGGCTTTTCATTCGCCGACGACGTTGCGGCTCAGCCCACGCCCAAGGAGACCCCAGCGTGACCACCCTCACCCCCCAGCGCCTGGCCGTGCGCCGTTTGGGCAGCGCCCTGGGCGCCGAAGTGCGCGGCATCGACATGCGCGCGCCGCTTGACGACGCCACCCGCACCGAACTGCTGGCCGCCTGGATGCAGCACCTGGTGCTGGTCTTCCCCGGCCAGCGCATCACTGATGAAGAACATGTGGCCTTCACCCGTTGCCTGGGCGAGCCTGAAATCTTTCACCAGGCGATCATCAAATCAAAGAGCGTGCGCGAGATCTTTCGCGTTTCCAACGTGAATGAAGAAGGCGTGCTGCTGCCGCCCACCGACCCAACCGTGCGCCAGCTCTCGCTGGCCCAGTGGTGGCACACCGACAGCAGCTACCGCGCCCTGCCCTGCGTGGGCGCCTTGCTGCATGGCGTGGAGGTGAGCCGCAGCGGCGGCGAAACGCAATTCACCAATCTGTACAAGGTGTGCGACGCAATGCCCGCGGCGCTGAAAGCGCGCATTGCCGGGCGCCGCGCGCGCCACAACTTCGAGCACATGCACACCTTGCAGCCGCTCAAACCGATGACTGAAGCGGAACGCGCCGCCGTGCCGCCGGTATGGCACCCGCTGGTGCGCGTGCACCCGGTCACCGGCCGCACTTCGCTGTACATCAGCCCAATTTACAACGACGAGGTTGAAGGCTTGCCCAGCGCCGAAGCGCGTGCCTTGATTCAAGAGTTAGCCGAGTTCGCCGGTCGCCCCGAATTTGTCTATTCGCACCGCTGGGAGACCGACGATGTGGTGATGTGGGACAACCGCTGCACCCTGCACCAGGTGACCGCGTTCGACCCCGCCGAGCGGCGCGTGATGCACCGCACCACCTTGGTCGGCACGCAGCCCGTGGTGGCAGCAGCGGCGGCATGATGACCACGCCCACCCCCTGGCAGCAAGGCCTGGAGCGCGACGCCGACGGCCTGCCCAAGATCGAACACCTGAGCCTGCGGCCGGTGTGGCTGGCGCAGCGCGTGGAGGCCGCGCTCGAGCCCGCACTGCCCATCATCGACCCGCACCACCACCTGTGGGAACGCGAAGGCGGCTACCTGCTCGATGAGTTGTTGGCTGACTTGAACAGTGGCCACCGGGTGCAGGCCACCGTGTTCGCGCAATGCGGTTACGGCTATTGGAGCGTCGGCCCTGAAAGCCTGCGCCCGGTGGGCGAAACCGAGCGCATCACCGCCATCGCCAATGAAGCCGTGGCGCGCGGCGTGCCGCAGCAGGTGTGCGCCGGCATCGTGGGCCATGCCGACCTGACCCTGGGCGACGCGGTGCATGACGTGCTGCAAGCCCACATTGCCGCGGGCGAAGGGCGCTTTCGCGGCGTGCGCCACATCACGGCGCGGCACGATGCCTTCAACGCCAGCTTGCTTGGCCGCCCGAGCGCTGGCCTGCATCAACACACCGGGTTCAGGCGTGGCCTGGCGCAGTTGCAGGCGCTGGGCCTGAGCTTCGACGCCTGGCTGTACCACACGCAAATTGGCGAGCTGGCCGACCTGGCGCGTTCGCTGCCGGGCCTGCAAATCGTGCTCAACCACCTGGGCGGGCCGCTGGGCGTGGGGCCGTACCGCGGCAAGCGCAACGAGGTGCTCACCACCTGGCGCGACAGCCTGAAGACGCTGGCCACCTGCCCCAACGTGAGCGTCAAGCTCGGCGGCCTGGCCATGGCCATCGGCGGCTTTGAATTCCACAAGCTCGCCACGCCGCCGGGCTCGGAGCAACTGGCCAACGCCTGGGCGCCGTATCTGCACAGCGCCATCGACCTGTTCGGCCCGCAGCGCTGCATGTTCGAAAGCAACTTCCCGGTGGACAAGGCGATGTGCAGCTACGCCGTGCTGTGGAACGCCTTCAAGCGCGTGGCGGCCGGTGCGTCGGCCGCTGACAAGGCGGCGCTGTTCCACGACACGGCCAAGCGCGTCTACCGGCTTGAACTGCCCACTGTTTAACCACGTTTTAACCTCGCCCGCC
>JAYUPO010000494.1:0-2760 GCA_043760085.1 Burkholderiales bacterium | reverse complement strand
TGGGCCATTGGCGCAACAGGCTGGGTGCTGCGCCGGCTGCTGCGGTGGCTGCCGCGGACTCTGCGGCCAAACCGGCGCCGGCACTTGACGCATCGGCTTGCAGCACCGACAAGGGCCGCAACGCCACCCCCGCTTCGCGCGCATAGGCAGCCACATCAATATTTTGCCGGATGGGCCCCGACGCCGCGGCGTCGAATTCATACAGGCGTGACGGTGGCGCGGCCACGCGGCCCAGCACCCGCACCTCACCCGGCTCGGCGGGCACGGCGGCCACAAGATGGCGGTCGTGCATGGCGCGCGGCAACCAGCCGCGCTGCACCAGCACGGCGTCGTTGCTCGCCAGCAGCAGCGGTGTGACGACGAAGAAGCCCACGCGCCCATTCATCTGGCGGTTATCCAGGTAGACCGTCGCCGCATCCAGCCAACGCCCTTGCAGGCGAATGCGCCGGTGCTGCTGCTCGGCCGCGCCGGCGGGGTCACGTGCGAGCTGCCCGGTGCTTAATTCGGGCAGGGCCTGGCGCTGCGCCAGTGCGCTGGCATAGGCCAGCTTCTGCGCCGCGCGGTCTAGCTGCCACAGGCCCAGCCGCGCGGTGCCGGCTGCCGCCGCCACAGCAGCCAGCAAGATGATGATGCGTTGCAGCACCGGTGCATTCATGACCACGCTTCAATGTTGTGCAAGCCAGGGGCTGAAATAATGCCCGGCATGAAAACGCTGATCATGCTCGCCCTGGTGGCCGCGGTCGGGGCCCTGGCGTTCGCAGGCCTGTTCATGCTGCGCCGCCGCCCGGGGGTGGATGCCACCGGCAAACGCATGGCGCGCGCACTGGCCTGGCGCATCGGCTTGTCGGTAGCTCTGTTCGCGTTTGTGCTGCTGAGTTACAGCCTGGGCTGGATCCGCCCCACCGGCATCGCAATGGGCGGCTGAACCGGCCGGTACGGCCCAAGAAAAACGCCGCATCGAGCGGCGTTTTTTCGGCGCCGTGGCGCAGGCTTGAATCAAAACCAATAGACCAGGATGTACAAGCCCAGCCAGACCACGTCAACAAAGTGCCAGTACCACGCCACGCCTTCGAAGCCGAAGTGATGCTCGGGCGAGAAGTGGCCCTTGTGCAAGCGCAGCGTGATGAAGAACAACATGATCGCGCCCACGCACACATGGAAGCCGTGGAAGCCGGTGAGCATGAAGAAGGTGGAGCCGTAGATGCCCGAGCTGAGCTTGAGGTTCAGGTCGCTGTAGGCATGCGCGTATTCATAGGCCTGGAAGCCAACGAACACCACGCCCAGGATCACCGTGCACCACATCCAGAAAATAGTCTTGGCGCGCTGGTTGGCGATCAGCGCATGGTGGGCGATGGTGAGCGTGACGCCTGAAGTGAGCAAAAGCGCGGTGTTGATGGTGGGGATCCAGAACGGCCCCATCGTCCGGAACGGCTCGATGCTGCCGGCCGGCGACGCGGTGTAGCCCGCCGCACTGCTGGGCCACACGGCCTTGAAATCAGGCCACAGCACTTGGTGGTCGAGGTTGCCGAGCATGGGCAGGGCATGCACTCGGGCCCAGTACAGCGCGCCGAAGAAGGCCGCGAAGAACATCACTTCGGAGAAGATGAACCAGCTCATGCTCCAGCGGAAGGAGACATCGATGCGCTCTGAGTATTGGCCGTTGCGGCTTTCGGCAATGGACTGCGAGAACCAGCGGAACAAGGTGACCAGCCAGATGGCCAGGCCGGCGAACAGCACGAAACGGCCCCAGCCGGCGCCGTTGACCCATTGCGCCGCGCCGAAGATCACCAAGCCCAGGCCCAGCGCCACCTGCGCCGGAAACTGCGAGGGCGCTGGAATGAAGTAGTAAGGCGTAATGCCGTGGGGCGCTGTGCCGTGGGGCGCTGTGCCGTGGGGCGTTTGGCCGTGTGGGGTGGCAGCCGACATGTGCTCTCCTCGAACCGAATGAATGCTTGAGCGTTTAGGCAGCGATGCCGCTGCCGATGACGAATTGAACCAACAAGACCAGTGCCGCAATGAACAGGCCGGCACCGATCAAACCCGCGATGACCACATGCACCGGGTTGAGCTTTTCCAGATCCTGCGCATGGTCCGCCGCGCGGCGCACGCCGAAGAACGACCAGAACACGGCGCGCATGGTGTGCAGCGGCGACGCCTTGCGCGCCACGGCAGCCTTCAAGCCGGTTTCGGGTTCGTCGCTCATGTTGATGGCTGTCAAAGCGTGGCCCCGGGCAACTTGCCGCCCACTTCGAAGAAGGTGTACGACAAGGTGATGGTGGTCACGTCTTTGGGTAACTTGGGGTCGATGACGAAGGTGACCGGCCACTGCTTCGATTCACCCGGCTTGAGCGTGTGTTCGGCAAAGCAGAAGCATTCGATCTTGGTGAAGTGGGCGGCCGCCTGCTGCGGCGCATAACTGGGAATGGCCTGCGCCACCATGGCACGGTTTTGCACGTTGCGAAACTCGTACATCACGGTGGCCAGTTCGCCCGGGTGCACCTTGACCAGCGGCTGCGCCGGCTTGAATTCCCAGGGGCCGCGGGCGTTGGCATCAAACTCCACCGTGACGCTGCGGCTGGTATCGACCTGCGTGTTGCGCAGCTTGGTGTTCTGCGCCACGCGGCCTTCACCCAGGGCCAGGACGTTGATGCCCAGGGCCTCGCAGATGGCCTTGTACAGCGGCACCAGGGCATAGCCAAAGCCGAACATCAACGCCGCCACGACCACAAGCTTGCCCAGCATGCGCTGGTTGTCGCGGCT
>JAYUPO010000493.1:0-7004 GCA_043760085.1 Burkholderiales bacterium | reverse complement strand
CCTGCGTCGTCGTCGCGCCTTGCCAGCACACCGCATCACGGCCCGCTCGGGCGCGTCCCACTGCCGTTTCCAGGTTGAATGCGCGCTTAAAATGTACTGACAAGTGACATACAATAGTGACCTAACGAACGCAGTACACGAAAGTTGCCTCATGGCCCAAGCCCAAGAACCCGTCACGATCAGCATCCGCGCCAAGGCGGGGCAACGCGACCTGATCGACCAGGCCGCCGACCGCCTGGGCCGCAGCCGCTCAGACTTCATGCTCGAAGCCGCGTGCAGGCAGGCCGAGGACGTGCTGCTCGACCAGACCTATTTCGCGCTCGATGCAAAGCGCTTTGCTGCCTTCCAGGCCATGCTCGACAAGCCGCCGGCGCCCACCGACCGCCTGCGTCGCACCCTCAAGGCCCGCGCGCCATGGGACACGGCCGTAGCCACGGGCAAAGCCACCCGCCAGCGGGTGAAGTGACGGCGCCGATGCTTTCGGCGCCGCAACGCCTGGCCGGCAATCACCAGTTGTCCAGCTTCGACAGCGGCGAGCCCTCGCTGGACGACTGGCTGAAACGCCGCGCCGCCAAGAACCAGGCCAACGACTCGTCACGCACCTACGTCGTGTGCGTAGGCGAGACCGTGATCGGCTACTACTGCCTGGCTGCAGGCGCCATCGGCCATGCCGAGGCGCCGCCGCCCATGAAGCGCAACCGGCCCGACCCGGTTCCGGTGCTGGTTCTCGGCCGCCTGGCCATCCACAAAGACCATCACCAGAAGGGTATCGGAACGGCGCTGCTCAACGACGCCATCCGGCGCGCGATTCAAGCCGGCAGCATCGCCGGCGTCACCGCGCTGCTGGTGCACGCCATCTCGGAACAGGCCCGGCGTTTCTACCTCTCGCGCGGTTTCATCGTGTCGCCCGTCAAGCCCATGACTCTGTGTCTGATGCTGGCCACGGTCGAACAAGCGCTGCGTGAGCCATAGTCGTCAGGGCGGCCCCGCTCAGGGGTTGATCAAGAGATCGTCCGCCGTCTTGCCATTGGCGAGAGCCTCCTTGAACCAGCCCGGGCGTTGCCCATTGCCGGTCCAGGTGCGGCCTGCGCCGTCGCCATACTTCGGCGGGTTGGCGGACTTGGCCGCTTTGGCAGATTTGGCAGATTTAGCCTTCACCTTGGCCTTGGGCACCTTGCGCTTCGCAGCGGGCGCCGCCTCAGGCTGGGTGGGTGCAGCAGGCTTGGCGCGGGCCTTGCCAAAAATATCGTCTGCGCTCAGGCTGTAATGGTCAACGGCGACTCTGATGCGCTCGATCACGCCGGTGACTTCTTTGGCCCGTGCGGCCACCGCTTCACTTTGCAGCTTGGCGATCATCTTCTGGATTCTGGAATACGACTTGGCCATATTTAGTTAGTCCATCTGGTGCGCGACGGTGTTGTCGGCGTCGCTCACTGGTTGCGCGGACTTTGAAGGTCTCTCTCGCGTGCTCCCACCCGTGGAATATAGCGTCGCTTCGCCGAGTGGAAGTGCGAGACCGAATTGGCGCGGTCAAAAGCTTCGGCGTCTCGATGCATGGGCAGATCGTGAGCGCCCAGCAAACCCATCGTGAACGTGCTGGACATGCTGGCCTTCGAAGCCGGCGCGCTCTACGTGATCGAGCGCGGCCATGTCGACTTCGCGAAGTTGCATGCCTTGCATCAAGCCGGCGCCTTTTCGTCGCGCGCATCAAGTCGCGCATGGATGCCAGACGCGTCTGCTCCAACCTGACCGAGCGCAGCAGTGAAGACGCAGGTGTGGTGCGCAGTAGGTGCGCAGTTGTCACCTGCGCGCGCATCGCCATCGTCAAGAAGGAGCTTCAACTCGATGCGTCTGTCTGCGCATGTCTGCGCATGTCCACAGATGCTGTCGGTCGCTGTTCTCGAGAGAATTGAGCCGGATCGTGAGCCGGATCGTGAGCCGATTGAATGCCGAAGTGACGGACGCTGGCCGATCCCGGCGTGCAGCAAAAGCTGCGTGCCGGCGCTGCCTTGGCACGGGCCGGATCGACATTGCAGGCACTTGCCCGTACAGTCACCCGCAATTATGACGGTCATCATATTGATTGGCAGACACCCTCATGCACCACCCGCCCAGCCGCAAGCAGATCAGCCATGAACGCATCGTCGCCACCGCCGCGCGGGCCATCCGCCGCGGTGGCTTCCAGGGTGTGGGCGTGGCCGACATCATGAAAGAGGCCGGGTTGACGCACGGCGGCTTTTACGCCCACTTCAGCTCGCGCAACGCCCTGTTGGCCGAAGCGCTGGAACGTGCCGGCCAGGACAGTGCGGCCCGCGTCACCGAGGTCACCGCCGCACGGCAGGCGCGCGGCGCCAGCGCCCTGCGTGCCCTGGTGGAAGGCTACCTGTCGGCGCAGCATCTGGCCGATGTTGAAACCGGTTGCCCGGTAGCTTCGCTGGCCTCTGAGATGCCGCGCCAGGCCCCAGAGGTGCGCGCGGCGATGGCGCAACGCGTGCGCAGCCTGGTGGCTGCGGTGCGGCGCGCGCTGCCCAAAGGCGCGCCCGCCGACAGCGCTGTGGCCATCACCAGCCAACTGGTGGGCGCGCTGCAACTGGCCCGCGCGCTGGGCGACAACGCCGAGGGCCTCGCGCTGCTGAAGGCGTCGCGCCGGGTGCTGCTGGCACAGCACGACCGCAGCACCTTTGATTGAACGGCAACCGCTTCCCGCGAAGCTATCTGACTGCTGAACCCAACTGCCCACGACCCTGGACCTTCGACACCCATGACCCCACCTTTGCCTCCCACCGACGCCGGGGTCGCCACACCTGCCACACCCGCCACACCCGCCGCATCCTCACGCACGCAGCAAATGCTGCACGGCCCGCTGTTGCCCACCCTTCTGCGCCTGGCCACGCCGAACATCGTCGGCCTGTTTGCGATGACGGTCGTCATCGGCTATGACGGCTACATCCTCGGCCAGTTGGGCGCCGACGCACTGGCCGGCATCGCGCTGGTCTTTCCGTTGTCGATGTTGATGATGCAGATGTCGGGCGGCGGCATCGGCGGCGCTGTCACCGCCGCAGTCGCACGCGCGCTGGGCGCGGGGCGCGACGAAGAAGCTGGCCGCCTGGCGCAGCAGGCGCTGTTCATCGCCGCGGTGCTGGCCGCCGTGTTCACGCTCGTCATGCTCGGCTTTGGCCGCAGCGTGTTCGCCGCCATGGGCGGGCGCGGCGCGGCACTCGATGCAGCGCAGGCCTATGCCAACGTGCTGTTCAGTGGCGCCATCGTCATCTGGTTCACCAATGTGCTCAGCGCCGTGGTGCGCGGCGCGGGCAACATGGTGCTGCCGGCGCTGATGCTGGTGCTGACAGCCCTGATCCACCTCGTGCTGTGCCCCACGCTGGTGTTCGGCTGGGGCCCCATCCCTGCCCTGGGCGTGGCCGGCGCCGCCGCCAGCATGCTCATCGCCAACGGCGCCGCTGCGCTGGCGCTGGCCGCGCACCTGATGCGCCGCGGTGCGGCAGCGCCTTTGAACCGATCGCCCTGGCGGCTGCACACCCCACTGGTGCGCGACATCCTGCGCGTTGGTCTGCCCGCTTCCATGAGCCCGGTGATCAGCAATGCCTCCATCGCCCTGGCCACGGCCTTCATCGCCAGCTTCGGCACCGCTGCACTGGCAGGTTATGGCGTGGCGGCACGGCTCGAATACATCCTGGTGCCCATCGCCTTCGGTTTTGGCACGGCGTTGACGGCGATGGTCGCCACCAACATGGGCGCAGGCAACCCGGCGCGCGCGCTGCGCGCCACCTGGTTGGGTGCGGGCGTGGTGGCCGCCATCACCGGCAGCATCGGCCTGGCCACGGCCATCGCCCCGGCGCTGTGGATGAACCTGTTCACGCAAGATGCGGCGGTGCGCGAATTCGGCGCCGCCTACCTGCACATCGTCGGCGCCTTCTATGGCTTGTATGGCCTCGGGCTGGCGTTGTTCTTTGCCTCGCAAGGGGCCGGGCGCATGTTCTGGCCGCTGGCCGGCAGCCTGGCCCGGCTGGTGATCGTGGCGCTCGGCGGCTGGGCCTGCGTGCACTGGCTGCACACATCAGCGAGCGGCTTGTTTGTGGTGGTGGCGGTCAGCCTGGCGGCCTATGGCTTGATCATCGCTGCGGCCATCAAGCTGGGCAGTTGGACACGATAGACCCAAGGCGCGCGCTACGGGGCCGTGGCAGGGGCCGCGGCAGGCGCCGCGCCGCGTGCCCGCCATCCCCGGCCCACTCAAACAGGGCTGACGGCCGACGCGCCGCTGCTGCCCTCGCTGCACTGCGGCGGGTGGGTGACGATGGCGCGCAACTCAGGGCAGGGCTGGCGCAGCAGCGCCGCATCGGGCCGCGGGCGGCGCAGTGCCGCGTCGCCTTCAAAGGCCTGTTCCAGCGCTCGCGCAGCGCCCAACAATGCCGCATCGCCATTCAGCCGGCCCATCACTTGCAGGCCAAAGGGCATGCTCATCTCATCCACGCCGCTGGGCAATGAAAGCGCCGGGTTGGTGGCCAAGGTGGCCACGTAGGTCAGGCCCAGCCATTGGTAGTAGTTGCGCATGGCCTGGCCGTCCACCTGGCTGGCAAACAGCTCGGTCCAGGGGAAAGGTGAGAGCGGGCTCACGGGCGAGAGCAGCACATCGAAGTGTTCGAACGCAGCCGCAAACTGCCGTGCCAAACGCGTTTGCTCCAGATGCGCCCAGGCGCGGTCGGCCAGGGTGATGCTGGCGGCCAACTCCACGTTGGCGCGCACGTTCGGCCCCAGCGTTTCGGGCGCCGTGCGGTAGGTGTCGGCAAAGGCGGCGAGAAAGGCTTCGGCGCGCAGCACGTCGAAGGCGCGGTCGGCATCACCCAGCTTGGGCACCCAGGGCTCGCAGCGCGCCACCCACGGGCGCAGCGCTTCCACACGATGCCTGAAGGTGCGGCGAACGCCGGCATCCACCGCGCACAGGCCGAAGTCTTCGGTAAAGCCCACGCGCAGTTGGGAAAGATCCACCTGCGGCAGGTTCAGAAAATCTTGTGCAGTGACGTGTGCAGACAGCGGGTCGCGCGCATCGAAGCCGACGCTGGCGGCCATCAGCAAGGCGGTGTCGTGCACATCGCGCCCCATCGGCCCCAGCACCGAAATGGCCGACCAGCCCAGCGGCCGCGCCGTGTTCGCCACCATCGAAGGCGACGGCCGCAGTCCCACCACGCCGCACAACGCGGCGGGAATGCGCAGCGAGCCGCCGGTGTCTGAACCCGTACACAGCGGCAGCATGTCGCAGGCCAGGGCCGCGGCCGAGCCGCCCGAAGAACCACCCGCATTCAGCCGCGGGTTGAAGGGGTTGCCGGTGGCGCCCCACACCGGGTTGCGCGTGTTGGCGCCGGCACCCATGTCAGGCACATTGGTCTTGGCGGTGACGATGGCGCCGGCGCGTTTGAGCCGCGCCACCAAACCGATGTCTTCAGCGGGCACAAAGCCGCGCAGGCCCACATTGCCGTAAGTGGTGAGCAGGCCGGCGGTGTTTTGCAGGTCTTTCACGCCCAGGGGCAGGCCGTGCAGCAGCGGCAACGCTTCGCCGCGCATCACCTGCGCTTCAGCCAGCTTTGCTTGCGCCAGGGCGCGTTCAAAATCGGTGGCGGCCAGTGCGTTCACGCCCGGGTTCAGCGCCTCCATGCGGGCGATGCAGGCCTGCATCAGCTCCATCGGCGAGAGCTTGCGTTGGCCGATCAGGCGGCGCTGCTGCACCGCGCTCAGGGCCACCAGATCGTCTGCTCGCATGGCTTGTTTCCTCTTCAATCAATCGTGATGCCGGCCTTGCGCACCAGCTCTCGCATGGCCGGCAGCTCGCGGTTCACGCGGGCCTCAAAAGCCGAGGGTGGCTCGTAGCCCACTTCCAGGCCCGCCTTGGCCAGGTCGGCCAGCAGGGCCGGCGTCTTGATGGCGTCGGCCAGAGCCTTCACCAGCGTGTTGCGCACGCCCTCGGGCAGGCCGCGCGGCGCGACAAAGGAGACCCAGGCTGACAACTCAAAACCGGGCAGGCCCGATTCGGCCAGCGTCGGCACCTCAGGCGCATTGGTGATGCGCTGGGCGGTGGTCACCGCCAGGGCCTTGATCTTGCCGGCCTTCATTTGCGGCACCGAAGCGATGTTGGTGTCGAAAGACAGCGGCACCTGGCCGCCGATCAGATCTTGCATCGCCGGCGCGCTGCCCTTGTAGGGCACGTGGGCGATGTCCACCCCCGCCGCCGCCTTGAACATCTCGCCGGCAAAGTGCGAACTGGTGCCGGCACCAAAACTGGCGTAGTTCAGCTTGCCAGCGTTCGCCTTGGCATGCGCCACCAGTTCCTTCACGCTGTTGAAAGGCGCGCTGGGGTGGGCCACCAGCATGAGCGGAATGCTGCCGATGGTGCCGATGGCTTCGAAGCTCTTCAGCGTGTCGTAGGGCAGCTTCGCCTTCAGCGCCGGGTTCATCGTCCAGGTGGTGTTGCTGCTGGTCAGCAGGGTGTAGCCGTCGGGCGCGGCCTGGGCCACGGCCTGGGCGCCCACCGCCGTGCCGGCACCGGCCTTGTTCTCCACCACGATACTGCTGCCGGGCAACTGCAATTGCAGGTGCCGCGCGACGATGCGGCCCAGCACATCCGCCGCCCCACCCGGCGGGTAGGGCACGACGATGGTGATGGGCTTTTCAGGGAACGCAGCCTTGGCGGCCAGTGGGCACAGCAGGGCGGCCGCAGCCAGCGCGGCGAAGTGGCGGCGAGTGGATGTGTCAGTCACAGACATGGTTGGTCTTTCTTGGGGAAACGGGATTTGACAGGTGTGGTGCGCGGCCCGTCATGTGGAAGGCACGCATGATGCAGGGCGCTGCCCGGCATCATGAAGGTGAGTGGCCGGCACTGAATCGCCGCTTGAGCGCCTTATTCCAATGAGCGTTCAAGATGAGACGAAATATGGCATGCTTCAGGTTGTCTTCAACAACCGGAGCTTGCCATGGCGAGACCACGAGTGGTGGAC
>JAYUPO010000492.1:0-2776 GCA_043760085.1 Burkholderiales bacterium | reverse complement strand
CGCCACCGCCAACCAGCGCATCCACGGCAAGGACTACCCACACTACCTCACCAGTGATTGGGCGCTGCCCTATCGGCAGCGGCGCATCGAGCAGATGCTGCAAGACCGGCCCAGGCATTCGCTGGACGACCTGCGTGCCATCCAGGCCGACGAATATTCCCTGGCCGCACTGAAGCTGCTGCCGTACCTGAAAAAGGCCAGCTCACCGCACAAGCTGGCGCTGGCCGCGCAAGACCAACTGGCCAATTTCGATGGCCGCATGGCGGTGGACAAAGCCGCACCGCTCATCTTGTGGACCTGGACGCGCCACCTCACCCAAGCGCTGTTCGCCGAAAACATGGGCGCCGAGTTTTACGAACGCACCCTGGCCAGCCGCACCTTCCGCGATGCGTTGGAAGGGGCGCTTGAGCGCGACGACGCCCACTGGTGCGACAACACGACGACGCGGATGGTCGAGACCTGCGCCATGCAGGCAGACAACGCGCTCAGCAGCGCACTGGCCGAACTGATGTTTCGCTTTGGCGACGATGTGTCCAAATGGCAGTGGGGCCAGGCGCACCAGGCGCGTTCAGAGCACCGGCCGTTCAGCCGCGTTCGTGGGCTGGCCCAGTTGTTTGAAGCGCGCACGCCGGTGGGCGGCGACACCTTCACGGTGAACGTGTCGCGGGTGAGCTTCCGGCCTGACCCGGTGACCAGTGAGCTGTACCTCGACGAACACGGCCCCAGCCTGCGTGCCCTGTACGACCTGGCCGACCCGGCGCAGTCGCGTGTGATGCATTCCACCGGCCAAAGCGGCATTGCGCTGAGCCCGCTGTACAAGCGCTGGGTCAAACCGTGGGCTCAAGCGGAATATGTGCCGCTGTGGCCGGCCGTGCCGCCCGAGCAGGTGCTGACGCTGGTGCCACAGTAGCGCGGCGCTGCGCGCGCGTGTGGCTTGCACGGGGCCTGCACGGCGCCCGCGCCGGAACGGTGGAGCTACATCAGCATGGTGTTGCGAATCAGCCCCACGGCCAGGCCTTCGAGCACGAAGCTCTCATCGCCGTTGGCCACGTGGATGGTTTCGAAATCAGGGTTCTCCGGGATGAGCTCGATGCCGGCCTTGGTCTTGCGAAAGCGCTTCACCGTCACCTCATCACCCAGCCGCGCCACCACGATCTGGCCATTCCTGGCTTCGCTGGAACGTTGCACGGCGAGCAGGTCGCCGTCGATGATGCCCACATCGCGCATGCTCATGCCGCGCACCTTTAACAGGTAATCAGGCTTGCGCTGGAACATGCTGGCTTCCATGACGAAGCTGCGGTCGATGTGCTCTTGCGCCAGGATGGGGCTGCCCGCCGCCACCCTGCCCACCAGCGGCAAGGTCAGCTGCGCGATGCCCGGCAGATCCAGGCCGTATTGCTTGCCGCGCGATTCATTCAGCGCGCGCAGCACCGGGTGGTTCAGGCGGATGCCGCGCGAGGTGCCCGCGGCGAGTTCGATGACGCCCTTGCGCGCCAGGGCTTGCAAGTGTTCTTCGGCCGCGTTGGCCGAGCGAAAACCCAGCTCGGTGGCAATTTCGGCCCGCGTGGGCGGGGAGCCGGTGCGTTCCATGGTGCTTTGCACCAGGTCGAGAATCTGTTGCTGCCGATCGGTGAGCTTGGGCTTTTCGATCATGGTGTGCGCCAATGGCCTGAGTAGCCTGAGTTAAGGAAACTGGTGTTTCATCCAGCCACTGTATTTTCATCCATATGACGACGAAATGCAAAGTAAAACTGACACGGTCGTGATCATCGGCACCGGCGGCACGATTGCCGGCACGGCCGCCAGCGCGCAAGACGCGCTGGGTTACACGTCGGCGCAACTGGGTGTGGCCGAGCTGGCGGCGGGCCTGGGCGTGGAGCGCATCGAGACCGAACAGTTGGCTCAAGTGGACAGCCGTGACATGAGCCATGCCCTGTGGCAGCAACTCGCGCGGCGCGTTGCCGGACACCTGGCGCGGCCTGACGTGTGCGGCGTGGTCATCACGCACGGCACCGACACGCTGGAAGAAACCGCCTACTTCCTGCAGCGCGTGTTGGCGCCAGGCAAGCCGGTGGTGTTGACTGGCGCCATGCTGCCGGCCACCCACCACCAGGCCGATGGCCCGAGCAACCTGGCAGATGCCGTGGCCCTGGCCCGCCATGCTGGCGCGCAGGGTGTGCTGGTGGCGTTTGCGCGGCAGGTGTGGTCAAGCCTGGAAGTGCGCAAGGCGCACAGCCGCCGGCTCGATGCGTTCAATGCGGGTGATGCCGGGCCGCTGGCGCTGTTCGAGCCCACCGGCCTGCGCGAACTGCGGCCGTGGCCGGCGGGCGTGGCGCTGGGGTTGGCGGCCATCAGCGCTGAGCCGCCGGCCTGGCCCTGGGTGGAAGTGCTGGCCAGCCACGCCGGCTTTGATGCGCGCACCGTTGCTGCCTTGTGCGCTGCCGGCGTGCGCGGCCTGGCGGTGGCCGGCACGGGCAATGGCAGCTTGCACCATGCGTTGCACGCCGCATTGAACGACGCCTTGGCCGCGGGGGTGGCGGTGTTGTTGACCAGCCGCTGCGCGGGCGGTGGCGTGCTGGGTGAAACACCCTTCGAGGCGGCCGCCCAGCTCACGCCCTGGCAGGCGCGGGTGGAACTGCTGCTGCGCTTGCTGAGCGTAAGGTGATGTTGAAGTGCCGGTGAAGTGATCGCTACCGTTAACCTATCCTGGCCACGCCAGGGCTAACGATTCACTTAAGGCTGCGCCTAACGTTCCCGCCCGGCCTTCAGCAGCACC
>JAYUPO010000491.1:0-7067 GCA_043760085.1 Burkholderiales bacterium | reverse complement strand
ATGGACACCGTTTTCGGCGACGGCTCGGCAGCGCAGGGCGGCATCCTGGGCAAGCTGCTTGGCGCGGGCAAACGCCTGGTCACGGGCGAGTCGCTGTTCACCACCGTCTACACCAACCAGCACAACACCAAGCTGTGCGTGGCGTTCGCCGCGCCCTACCCGGGCAAGGTCATGGTCATGGATCTGCGCCAGTTGGGTGGAACGTTGATCTGCCAGAAAGACGCCTTCCTGTGCGCCGCGCGCGGCGTCTCGCTGGGCATCGCGTTCCAGCGCAAGCTGTCGGTGGGATTTTTCGGCGGCGAAGGCTTCATCATGCAAAAGCTCGATGGCGACGGCCTGGCTTTCGTGCATGCCGGCGGCACGGTCTTGCAGCGTGAGTTGCAAGCCGGCCAGACCCTGTTCGTCGACACCGGCTGCCTGGTGGCCTACACGCCCAACGTGGCGTTCGAAATCCAATACGTGGGCAAGATCAAGACGGCGCTGTTCGGCGGCGAAGGCCTGTTCTTCGCCAAGGTCACCGGCCCGGGCACGGTGTGGTTGCAAAGCCTGCCGTTCTCGCGCCTGGCCTCGCGCGTGTTTGCCGCCGCACCGCAGCGCGGTGGCTCGCGCGAAGAGGGCTCGGTGCTCGGCGGCTTCGCCGCCGGTGGGCTGCTGGGTGGCGTGCTGGGGGGTGATGACGAGTGAGCGGACAAGTGAGCGGACGAGTGCACCCGGCAGCGACCCCCCGCTATGCTCAGCGCATGAAAGAACTGGTCGATGCCTTCTGGCGCGCCGCGGCGTATTGCCTGCACCCGCGGGTGATTCTGTGGTCGGTGTTGCCGCTGGTCATTGCGGTGGGTGCGGTGCTGGGGCTGGGCTGGCTGTACTGGGAAAGCACGGTTGCCCTGCTGCGCGCCGCGCTCGACCAGTGGGACGCGATCAAGACCTTCAAGCAATGGCTGCGCGGCCTGGGCGCGGGGGCGTTTGTCAGCGTGTTCGAGCCGTTGATCATCGTTGCCCTGGCGGTGCCGGTGGTCGTGGTGGCGTCGCTCATGCTGGTGGCGTTGCTGATGACGCCGGCCATCGTGCGCCTGGTGGCGGCGCGCCGCTTCGTGCAACTGCAGCGCAAGCAGGGTGCATCGTGGTGGCGCGCCGCGGCCTGGTCACTGGGCTGCACCCTGGCCGCGCTGCTGCTGTTGATCCTGAGCGTGCCGCTGTGGCTGGTGCCGCCGCTGGTGCTGCTGCTGCCGCCTCTGATCTGGGGCTGGTTGACGTACAAAGTGATGAGCTTCGATGTGCTGGCCGACCATGCCAGCAACGCCGAGCGCGTGCAGCTCATGCGCGAACACCGCTGGCCGCTGCTGGCCATGGGCGTGGTCTGCGGCTACCTGGGCGCGGCACCGGCGCTGCTGTGGGCGGCCAGCGCATTGATCGTGATCTTGGCGCCGGTGTTGATCGTGGTTTCGATCTGGCTGTACACGTTGGTGTTCGCCTTTTCGGCGCTGTGGTTCGCGCATTACGCGCTGGCGGCGCTGCAAAGCCAGCGCGCCGCCGCGCCCGTCGCGCCGGCCCAGCCGGTCGAGGTGGTTGAACTGATAACCGCACCCCCGAAAGCCCTGCCATGAAGTGCGGCCTGATCATCATCGGCGACGAAATCCTGTCCGGCAAGCGGCAGGACAAGCACCTGCCCAAGACCATCGAGCTGCTGGCCGCGCGCGGCATGGCGCTGAGCTCGGCGCGCTACCTGGGTGACGACCGTGATGCCATCACCGCTGCGCTGCGCGAGGCCTTCGCCACTGGCGACCTGGTGTTCAGTTGCGGCGGCATCGGCGCCACGCCCGACGACCACACCCGCCAGTGCGCGGCCGCCGCGCTGGGTGTGCCCTTGGCGCTGCACCCGCAGGCGGTGGCGTTGATCCATGAGCGCATGCGCGATGTGGCGCGCGAGCAGGGCGTGCCGTTCGAGCCCGGGCGGAGCGACAACCAGCACCGGCTGAACATGGGCAACTTCCCGCAGGGTGCACGCATCATTCCCAACCCGTACAACAAGATCGCCGGCTTCTCGGTGGCAGATGTGCACTTCGTGCCCGGCTTCCCGGTCATGGCCTGGCCGATGATCGAGTGGGTGCTCGACACGCAGTACGCCACGCTGCACGGCTTCGGTGTGCAGCATGAACGGTCGATCATCGTCTTCGGCAGCATGGAAGCCACGCTCACGCCGCTGATGGAGCAAGTTGAAGCGGCGCACCCCGGCATCAAGGTGTTCAGCCTGCCTTGTGTGGACGACCAACACGAGTTCGGCCGCCACATCGACCTGGGTGTGAAGGGCCGCGGCGAAGGCCTGGGGGCGGCCTACGCTGCGCTGAAGCGCGGCCTGACCCAACTGGCCGTGCGCTGCGGCCCCGAAACAGTGCGCTAGTCGTTTGCCGCGCCATCTTGGTGCGAAGCCGCCCGGTTCTTGTGCCGCTTTGGTGTGTCGCAGGGGTGTTGCACACCTGGCGCTGGTGACCCGGGCCCGGGCATGCTTTCTGCTAAATTCCCGTGCGCTTTTCCGGGGCAACCCTGAATGGCCACACAACACCCCAAACGAATTCAGACCAGCCCCAAGGAGATCCAGACATGGCAAAGACCGTTGCCGACGTGATGAAGATGGTGAAGGACAACGAGATCAAGTTCGTTGACTTCCGCTTCACCGACACCCGCGGCAAGGAACAGCACGTCACCGTGCCGGTTTCGCACTTCGATGAAGACAAGTTCAGCGCCGGCCATGCCTTCGACGGCTCGTCCATCGCCGGCTGGAAGGGCATTGAAGCGTCTGACATGCTGCTCATGCCGGACCCGAACACCGCCAACATCGACCCGTTCTTCGAAGAGCCCACCATCCTGCTGAGCTGCGATGTGCTCGAGCCCGGTGACGGCAAGCCCTACGAGCGCGACCCGCGTTCGCTGGCCAAGCGCGCCGAGGCCTACCTGAAGGGCAGCGGCATCGGCGACACCGCCTTCTTCGGCCCCGAGCCCGAGTTCTTCATCTTCGACCAAGTGCAGTGGAACGTTGACATGAGCGGCTGCTCGGTCAAGATCGGTTCCGAAGAGGCGCCCTGGAGCAGCGGCGCCACCATCGAAGGCGGCAACATGGGTCACCGGCCCGGCGTCAAGGGCGGCTACTTCCCGGTGCCGCCGGTCGATGGCTTGCACGACATTCGCTCCGAAATGTGCCTGATCCTCGAACAGCTCGGCATTCCGGTCGAAGTGCACCACCATGAAGTGGCGGGCCAGGGCCAGTGCGAAATCGGTACCAGGTTCAGCACCCTGGTGCAGCGCGCCGACTGGCTGCAACTGCAAAAGTACGTCATCCACAACGTGGCCCATGCCTATGGCAAAACAGCCACCTTCATGCCCAAGCCGGTGGTCGGCGACAACGGCAGCGGCATGCATGTGCACCAGTCGATCTGGAAGGACGGCAAGAACCTGTTCGCCGGCGATGGCTACGCCGGCTTGAGCGACACCGCGCTGTTCTACATCGGCGGCATCATCAAGCATGCGCGTGCACTGAACGCCATCACCAACCCCGGCACCAACAGCTACAAGCGCCTGGTGCCCGGCTTCGAAGCGCCGGTGAAGCTGGCCTACAGCTCGCGCAACCGCTCGGCCTCGATCCGCATTCCCTACGTGGCCAACCCGAAGGGCCGGCGCATCGAAGTGCGCTTCCCCGACCCGACCTGCAACCCGTATCTCGGCTTTGCCGCGATGCTGATGGCCGGGCTGGACGGGATTGAAAACAAGATCCACCCGGGCGAGGCCGCCACCAAGGATCTGTACCACCTGCCGCCCGAAGAAGACGCGAAGATCCCCACGGTGTGTTCAAGCCTGGAGCAGGCGCTTGAGTACCTGGACAACGGCCGCGCCTTCCTCACCAAGGGCGGCGTCTTCACCGATGGCTTCATCGACGCCTACATCGAACTGAAGATGCAGGAAGTGACGCGTTTCAGGATGACCACGCACCCGGTGGAATTTGACATGTACTACTCGCTGTAGACCGGCCGCGCCGGTTTGCTCGCGCAAGGGACAGCCGTTTGGCTGTCCCTTTTTCATGGATCAAGCCAGCACCGTGCTGCGCCACAATCGGCCAACTGCGCCCAGGCGGGGTGGCGTGTGCGCCATTTGAGCTTGCAGCGCAGCGGAGGTTTTCACCATGCGCATCGCCCGAATGAAGCAAGCTGTTGTGGCCGCCCTGGCGGTGGCCGCCGGCATGGTTTATGCCCAGGCCGGCGCCACGGCGGTGTACCGCTGCCCAGGCCCGCCGGTGCTGTACACCGATGCCATCAGCGCCCAAGAAGCGCGTGACCGCGGCTGCCGCACCATCGAGGGTGCCCCCATCACCGTGGTGCAGGGCGTCACCCGGCCGGCCAAGCCGGCACCGGCCAGTGCGGCCACCGCGCCCGCATCGCGCCCTGGCGATGCCCGCGTGGCGCCGCAAGAACAACGCGCCCGCGACAGCGACGCCAAGCGCATCCTCGAAGGTGAGCTGAAGCGCGAAGAAGACCGCATGGCCGGCATGTTGAAGGAATTCAACAACGGCGAGCCCGAGCGGCGCGGCGACGAGCGCAACGCGCAGAAATACCTGGATCGCGTGGCCGACATGAAGGCCGCCTTGTCACGCAAGGAAGCCGACATCGCCGCCCTGCGCCGCGAGCTGCAAAAGCTGCCGTGAAGCCCCCCGCCAAGGTGCCAGCGCCGGCGCCCGCCAGCGCCGCGCCGCCTGCGGTAGCGTTGCACCAGGAGGCGTTCGATCTGCTCAGCACGATGGTCGCCGTGGCCGAGCCGGACGGGCGCTGCACGCTGGCCAACGCCACGCTCGAAGACGTGGTCAGCCAGTCACGGCGCACCTTGCAGCGCAGCCACATCACCGACTGGTTTGTCGACAGCAGCGCCTTGCAAGAAACACTCTCCGCGCTGGCCCGCAATGAAGTGGGTGGTGGGCGCTTCGAGGCCTTGCTGCGCCGTGCCCCGCATGCCGAAGCCGATGCGCTGCGCGTGCGCGTGCACGTGTCGCCGCTCGATGCAACGGGCCGGGTGTTGCTGGAGATGCAGGAGATCCAGGCACAAAGCCGGCAAGACCGTGAAGAGCGCGCGCTCGACCAGGCGCAGTCGAACAAGGAGCTGATCCGTAACCTGGCGCACGAGATCAAGAACCCCTTGGGCGGCATCCGCGGCGCCGCGCAGTTGCTGGAAATGGACCTGCCCAGCCGCGAGCTGCGCGAATACACGCAAGTCATCATCACCGAGGCCGACCGGCTGCAAGCGCTGGTCGACCGCCTGCTCGCGCCGCACCGCAGGCCGCACGTGGTGGGCGACGTGAACATCCATGAAGTCTGCGAGCGCGTGCGCTTGCTGGTGCTGGCCGAGTACCCGCGCGGGCTGCATGTGCAGCGCGACTACGACACCTCGATTCCTGAATTTCGCGGCGACGCCGAACAGCTCATCCAGGCCGTGCTCAACATCGCCCACAACGCCACCCAGGCCCTGGCCGCACGCATCGCCAACGGCGATGCGCGGCTCACCCTGCGCACCCGGGTGGCACGCCAGGCGGTGATCGGCAAGCAGCGTTACAGGCTGGCATTGGAATTGCGTATCCAGGACAACGGGCCCGGTGTGCCCGAGGAGCTGAAGGAGCGCATCTTTCACCCCCTGGTGTCGGGCCGCGAAGGCGGCTCGGGCTTGGGGTTGACGTTGGCGCAGACGTTCGTGCAGCAGCATCTGGGCACGATCGAATTTGACAGCACCCCCGGCCGCACCGTGTTCACCCTGCTGATTCCCTTGCCCTGATAGCGCTGATTTGCGCTGACACCATGAAACCCATCTGGATCGTTGACGATGACCATTCGATCCGCTTCGTGCTCGAAAAGGCCTTGGCGCGCGAACACTTCCAGGTGCGCAGTTTCAGCAACGCGCGCGACGTGCTGGCCGCGCTGGACAGCGACGAGCCGCAGGTGCTGGTCAGCGACATCCGCATGCCCGGGGGCTCCGGCCTCGATTTGCTCAACACCTTGCGCTCACGCCTGCCGGGCTTGCCGGTGATCGTGATGACGGCGTATTCAGACCTCGACAGCGCCGTCTCGGCCTTCCAGGGCGGCGCCTTCGAATACCTGCCCAAGCCCTTCGATGTGCCCAAGGCGGTGGAACTGATTCGCCGCGCGGTGGAAGAAAGCCTGCGCGAAACATCGAGCCAGGCGGTGGCCGCACAGGCCGCCGAAATGCTGGGCCAGGCGCCGGCGATGCAGGATGTGTTTCGCGCCATCGGGCGCCTGAGCCAAAGCACCGTCACCGTGCTCATCAACGGTGAGTCGGGCACCGGCAAGGAACTGGTGGCCAGTGCCTTGCACAAGCACAGCCCCAAGGCGGGCGGCCCGTTCGTGGCCATCAACACCGCAGCCAGTCCGAAAGACCTGCTGGAAAGCGAACTCTTCGGCCATGAGCGCGGCGCCTTCACCGGCGCGCAAACCATGCGCCGCGGCCGCTTTGAGCAGGCCGACGGCGGCACGCTGTTTCTGGATGAAATCGGCGATATGCCGTACGACCTGCAAACCCGGCTGCTGCGTGTCCTGTCAGACGGGCAGTTTTATCGCGTCGGTGGCCACCAGCCGCTCAAGGCCAATGTGCGCGTCATCGCCGCCACGCACCAAGACCTGGAACAGCGCGTGCGCGAAGGCGTCTTCCGCGAAGACCTGTTCCACCGCCTCAACGTCATCCGTCTGCGCTTGCCGCCGCTGCGCGAGCGGCGCGAAGACATACCGGGGCTCACCTTGCATTTCCTGGCACGCAGCGCGCGGCAACTCGGGGTGGATGCCAAGCGCATCGGCGCTGTGGCGCTGGAACGGCTGGTGGCATTCGAGTTTCCCGGCAATGTGCGGCAGCTTGAAAACATCTGCCACTGGCTCACCGTGATGGCGCCGGGGCAGGTGATCGATGTCGGCGACCTGCCGCCCGAGCTGCAAGCCGGCGTGGCCAGCCCCTGGTTGGCCCGGCCCGCACCGGCGGCCAGCGTGCTGCCGGCTGGCCCGGGCAGCGCGCCGGCCGACGCCGCGGCG
>JAYUPO010000490.1:0-7089 GCA_043760085.1 Burkholderiales bacterium | reverse complement strand
TCCAGCCTGGTGCTGGCCGACCGCAGTGACGCGGTCTTGGCGCGCGCCGACGAGTTGCGCGCCGCCGGCGTGCCGGTGCTGCCGCTGCTGTTCGACGTCACCGACCTGGCCGCCGTGGACGCCGCCTTCGCGCAGACCGTGCAGCATTTCGGCCGCGTGGATGTGCTGGTCAACAACGCAGCGGTGATCGTGCGCAAACCCTTTCTTGAGATCGAAGCCAGCGACTGGCAGCGCGTCATCGACACCGATCTCACCGCCTGCTTCCACCTCGCGCAGCGCGCCGCGCGGTTGATGGTGGCGCAGCGCAGCGGGCGCATCATCAACATGAGTTCAATCATGAACCACGTGTCGCGGCCGAACCTGATGCCCTACGTCACGGCCAAGGGCGCGTTGGCGGCCATGACGCGCGCGATGGCCGCTGACCTGGCCGGCAGCGGCGTCACCGTGAATGCACTGGCGCCGGGCTACACCGCCACCGAGTTCAGCGAAGCCAAGAAGCCCGAGTTCAACGACTTCATTCGCGACTGGACGCCCGTGCGCCGCTGGGGCCAGCCCGAAGACCTGGTGGGTGCGGCGCTGCTGCTGGCCAGCGCTGCGGGCAGCTACATCAACGGCCACGTGCTGTACGTGGACGGCGGCTTTTTGGCCGTCACGAAATGAGCGCCCCAAGGCCGGCCGAAGCCGGCCGCCCCCCGTGGGGATCAAGCAAAGTGGCAGAGCCACATTTGCTTGGGAGCCTGCCGGTGAGCGCTGCCCTGCCCAGCGCTGCCAAAACGGCGGCGGTGTTGGCGCCGCGGCGCGGCCTGCCGCCCTGGCTGCGCCGCACCGGCATCGCGCTGCGCAGCTTCGCCATCTTCCTGCTGGCGTGGTGGCTGCTGGCGCAATGGAACGCCAACCCGATTCAACTGCCCGACCCGCTGCGCGTGGCCAAGGCGATGTTTGAACTGGCGCGCGAGGGCGAAGTGCTGGAACATGCCTCGGTGAGCACCGCGCGCCTGGCCCTGAGCTTGCTCATCGCCGTGCTGCTGGCGCTGCCGCTGGGGTTCGTGATGGGCTTGTCGCCGCGCGTTGAAGCCTATGTCGACCCATTGGTCGAACTGCTGCGGCCGATCTCGGGCATTGCCTGGATTCCGCTGGCGCTGTTCATCTTCGGCGTGGGCAACACGCTGCCGGTGTTCATCATGGTCTACGTGGCGTTTTTCCCGCTGCTGTTGAACACGCTGGCCGGTGTGCGCAGCGTTGACCCCAAGCTGCTTGCTGCGGCGCGCACCATGGGCATATCGCGCCGCGCCACGCTGCGCCATGTGGTGGTGCCCGCGGCGCTGCCCACGGTGATGGTGGGCGTGCGCCTGGCCTTTGCCGGCGCCTGGGCCGCGGTGGTGGCGGCCGAACTGATTGGCGCGCCCAGCGGGCTGGGCTTTGCCATCGAGTGGTACCGGCAGTTGTTGATGAGCCCGAAGGTCTTTGGCTTCATCGCCGTGATCGGCATGGTCGGTTTTTCATGCGACACCTTGTTGCGTGCCCTGCAGCGCAAGCTCACGCCGTGGTCGCAGGGGGCAGGGTTGTGAGCGCCGTCGCCACGGCCATGGCGCCGCCTTCAACAAGCACCAGGCTGTGGCAGGCGCTGGCCCTGCCGCTGCTGGCGTTGGCGGCGTGGCAACTGTGGGCCTTCACGCTGCCGCCGGACACGCGCGCGCCGTACCCGACCAAGGTGCTCAGCACCTTCTATGAGCTGAGTGCCAGTGGTGATTTGCCCAGCGCCCTGGTGCAAAGCCTGGGCCGCGTGCTCGCCGGCTTTGCCTGCGCGCTGGTGCTGGGCGTGGGCCTGGGGGTGTTGATGGGTTCGAGCCGCGCGCTGCGCGACAACCTCGACCCGATCATCGAGAGCTTTCGCCCGATCGCGCCGATGGCGGTGTTGCCCATCGCCATCCTTTGGTTCGGCACCGGCACGCCGGCGGCGCTGTCGATCGTCACCTACGCCGCTTTCTTTCCGCTGCTCGTCAACACCGTGCATGGTGTCAGCCATGTCGACGCCAAATTGCTGCGTGTTGCGCAAACCATGGGCGTGCCGCGCGCTCGCATCTTGCGTCATGTGCTGCTGCCTGCCGCTCTGCCATCGGTGATGTTGGGTGCACGCCTGGCCATGGGCGTGGCCTGGACGGCGATCATCGCCGCCGAGCTTGCGGTGGGTGCCAAGTCGGGCGCCGGCGGTTCGGGCGGCATCGGCCAGATGATGTTCATCTTCTACGCCTACAGCGTGGACCTCAACGCCATCGTCGTTTGCATGATCGTGGTCGGCGTGGTCGCGCTGCTGATCGACCGCCTGTTCCGCACCGCCGAGCGGCGGCTGATGCCCTGGAAGGTTTGAGATGAGCGCCACCTCACCGCAGTCCCCCAAGCTACGCCTGCGCGGCGTGTCCAAGCAGTTCCAGGCCGCGCGAACGGCCACGCCCACGCTGGCCGTGGCCGACTTCGCGCTCGATGTGCAGGCCGGCGAATTCGTCTGCATCGTCGGGCCTTCGGGCTGCGGCAAGAGCACGGTGTTGAACCTGATTGCCGGGTTGGATACCGCCAGCGCCGGCAGCATCGAGATGGACGGCCGTGCCATCACCGGGCCTGGCGCCGAGCGCGGCGTGATGTTTCAAGATTACGCCTTGATGCCCTGGCAAACGGTGGTGCAGAACGTGGGCTTCGGCCTGGTGCATGGCACGCCCGGGCAGGGCATGAGCCCGGCACAGCGGCAAGAGCGCGTGCGCGAATACATCGAACTGGTGGGCCTGAATGGCGCTGAAACAAAGTACCCGCACCAGCTTTCGGGCGGCATGCGCCAGCGCGTGGCACTGGCCCGCTTGCTGGCCAACGGCCCCGACGTGTTGTTGCTTGACGAGCCCTTGGGCGCACTGGATGCGCAAACGCGGCTCATCTTGCAGGTGGAACTGCTGCGCATCTGGGGCGAGACGCAAGCGCGCGACCAGCGCAAGACGGCAGTCTTCATCACGCACGACATCGAAGAGGCCGTCTTCCTGGGTGACCGCGTGATCGTGATGAGCAGCCACCCGGGCCGCGTGAAGGCCGTGATCGAGATCGACCTGCCACGCCCGCGCCGCGAGTCGGTGCGCGCCGAGGCGCGCTTCGGCGAACTGACTGAAAGCATCTGGAACCTGATTCGAGACGAAGCCTACCGCGCCATTGGCGGCAGCGTCGTCGCCACCCCACCCCAAAACGAGGAGACCGCTGTATGAACACGTTCGACACCAGCTTGCCGCGCCGGCGCGCGCTGCAACTCTTGGGCGGCGGTGCCGCGTTGGCCGCCGCGCCGTCGATCGTTCGCGCCCAGGGCACACGCCAAAGCCACAAGGTGTCGGTGGGCCGCATACCCTGGGCGGCGGGCAATTCGCCGATGACCCAGTACATGATCAACAACAAGCTGTTCGAAAAACGTGCGGCCGAGTTGGGCTACGACCTCACGGTGGAGTGGCGCGAATACCCCACCGCGCTGCCGATGGTGGAGGCCGTCGTGGGCAACAACCTCGACATGGGCATGTGGGGCAACACGCCGATCATTCGCGCCATCTCGGCCAAACTGCCGGTGAGCTTGATGGTGGTGGGCGAAGGCCACTTGCGTTTCGTGATCGCCACGCGCAAGGGCTCGCCGATACGCACCCTGCAAGACCTGAAAGGCAAGACCGTGGGCACGCTGCTGGGCGGCGACCCGTACAACGCGATGTCGCAAATGATGCGTCACGAGTTGGGCAGCGCGAACCCGAAAGATCACGACATCAAGATCGTCAACATGACCACCCTGGCGCAGGCCGCGCAGGTGCCCACCGGCACCGACGCCACCTGTGCCATTTACCCGGCCTACCTGGCCGCTGAATCCACCGGCACGGTGGCGGTGATGAACTCCTTCGGCTACACCGAGAACCACAATGAAGGCCCGCTGGGCAAGGGCGCGGGGATCTTGCTGCCTTCGGTCAAGAAGTCGGCCTTCTACCCCGACGGCTACTACCTGCACCGCAGCTTCTGGCTGGCCCACAACGCCCTGACCGAGAAGCACCCCAACGTGGTGGTGGCGTTCTTGATGGCGCAGCAAGAAGCCGTGGCCGCGCTCACTGCCATGAACCCCGGTGCGGTGTCGCAACTGGTGAAGGACTACTGGAAGCTCGACCCCGAGGCCGGCGCCAAGGTGGTGAAAGACGATGTGCTGTTCGCCCGCGGCTGGGCCTGGCCCACCGAGAACGATGCCCGTGCGGTGTTGGAAACGAGCAAGTACCTGGTGGACAACAAGGTGATCGAGCAACCGCTGTCGTGGGCCCAGGTCAAGGGTGCCTTCGAGCGCACCGCGCCGCTGGTGCAGCAGGCCTACGAACGGCTTGGCTCGAAGCCGGGCGCGGCCGAGTTCATGCGCACCGACACGGCTGACCTGCGCGGGCTGCCGCTGTGGCAGATGAAGCAATGGGCCGATCGCAGTTAACGCAGTTGAAGTTGCAAAAACAAGGAGCAGGCATGAACGTCGGATTCATCGGTTTGGGTGTGATGGGCGCGCCGATGGCGGCCAACATCCTGAAAGGCGGGCACGCGCTCACGGTGTTCGACCTCGACCAGGCCGCCATGGCCAGGCTCACCGCGTTGGGTGCGCGGGCCGCAACGTCGCCGCGCGAGGTGGGCGCGGCCAGCGACATCGTGGTCACCATGCTGCCGCTGCCGGCGCATGTTGAACAAGTCGTGCTGGGGCCGAACGGCGTGGCCGAAGGCATGCAACGCGGCGGCCTGGTGATCGACATGAGCACCATCGACCCGCAGACCTCCCGGCGCGTGGGCCGGGCGCTGCGCGAGCGCGGCATGGGTCTGGTCGATTCGCCCGTGGGCAAGACCAGCGAGCATGCCGTGACCGGCACGCTCACACTGATGGTGGGCGGCGAGGCGGCCGACATTGAACGCGCCAAGCCGGTGCTGAACTGCATGGGCAACCAGACCTTCCTGTGTGGCGGCCCGGGCGCCGGCCATGCCATGAAGATGACCAACAACCTGCTGGCCACCACCATCATGTGCGCCAACACCGAGGCGCTGGCCATCGGCGTGAAGGAAGGGCTGACGCTGGAGTTGATGGTCGAGGTGATGAAGACCACCATGGCCTGGAACCAGCAGCTCGCCGTGGCCATGCCCAAGAAGGCGTTCATCGGTGACGACAGCCCGGGCTTCATGGTCAAGCTGGCGGCCAAGGACGTGCGCCTGGCCGTTGATGCGGCCAAGGCGTTGGGCTTCGACGCCGTGGTGGGCGCCGGTGCACTGGCCACGCTGGACCGCGCCGCCGCCATGGGCTACGGCGAACGCGACACCGCGGCGCTGATGAAAATTCGTGAAGACGAACTCGGCATCAAGGTGCGGCCCGCCGCGCGGAGCAGCGCATGACCGCGCACATGAACACCACGCACACCAAGCGTCTGGGGCTGGTGAACAAGCGCGACGACATGACCCATGAGGCCTTCACGCGCCACTGGCTGGGCGTGCATGCCCAGCTCTGCGCCAAACTGCCGGGCCTGAAGCGCTATTCCGTCAACCTGGTGGATAAAGCACGCTTTCCCAAGTTCGGCTACGACGGTTTTTCCGAGCTGTGGTTCGATTCCGAAGCGGCGCTGTGGGCCGCGCTCAAAAGCCCAGAGGGCAAAACGCTGCTGGCTGATTTGCCCAACTTTGCCGGCAGCATCGAGCCGATCATTTCGGTCGAAACGCCAGTCATCTGGCCGTGACCGAATCGCGGTAGGGCGACGTCGCCTCTGCCGGCCGCGCTGCGACCTCGCGCTCGCGCATGCGCTGGCGGCCTATGCCCTGTGCCCACTGTGGCTCAAGCCCCATCTCGATAGAATGGGCCATGCCCGTGGACAACACCCCACCCAGCCCGCCGCCGCCAGCGCCGCCGCGGCATGGCGACGGGCATGGCGCGGTGGTCGCCGAGCGGCAGGAAGCGCGTACCAAGCCACCACCGCCGTATCAAGTCTTGATGCTGAATGACGATTACACCCCGATGGAGTTTGTGGTGATGGTCTTGCAGCAGTATTTTTCGCACGACCTGGAGACATCCACGCAAATCATGCTCATGATTCACCATCAAGGGCGTGCGGTGTGCGGCGTGTTTTCCAAAGACATCGCTTCGACCAAAGTAGAACTGGTGCTTGCGGCGGCCCGCCGCAACGGACACCCCCTGCAGTGCTTTATGGAGGCCGCATGATTGCGCAAGAACTGGAAGTCAGCCTGCACATGGCGTTCGTCGAGGCGCGCCAGCAGCGGCATGAATTCATCACGGTCGAGCACTTGTTGCTGGCCTTGCTGGACAACCCCTCGGCAGCCGAGGTGCTGCGCGCCTGCGCTGCCAACATCGACGACCTGCGCAAGAGCCTGGTCAACTTCGTGAAGGAAAACACGCCCACTGTTTCCGGCACCGAAGAGGTCGACACGCAACCCACGCTGGGTTTTCAGCGCGTGATTCAACGCGCGATCATGCATGTGCAGTCCACCGGCAACGGCAAGAAAGAAGTCACCGGCGCGAATGTGCTGGTGGCCATCTTCGGCGAGAAGGACTCGCACGCCGTGTATTACCTGCACCAGCAGGGCGTCACAAGGCTCGATGTGGTGAACTTCATTGCCCACGGCATCAAGAAGTCCGACCCACCCGAGGCGCCCAAAGGCAATGAAGGCGGCAGCGGCGAAAGCGACAAGGAAGAAGCCGCCGAAGGCAAGGGCTCGCCGCTGGATCAGTTCACGCAGAACCTCAACACCTTGGCGCGCGACGGCAAGATCGACCCGCTGATCGGCCGCCAGCATGAAGTGGAGCGCGTCATCCAGATCCTGTGCCGGCGGCGCAAGAACAACCCGCTGCTGGTGGGCGAAGCCGGCGTGGGCAAGACCGCCATCGCCGAGGGCCTGGCCTGGCGCATCACGCAAAACGACGTGCCGGAGATCCTGGCCTCGAGCACGGTGTATGCGCTGGACATGGGCTCCTTGCTCGCTGGCACCAAATACCGCGGTGACTTCGAGCAGCGCCTCAAGGGTGTGCTCAAGCAGATGAAAGAGGTGCCCGGTGCGATCCTC
>JAYUPO010000489.1:0-2794 GCA_043760085.1 Burkholderiales bacterium | reverse complement strand
TTTTGGTTTGAAGCGTTCAGCCCATGTAGGGCTTGGGGCTGGCCTGGCGATCAGGCTCGGGCAGCCACTTCAAATCCTGGAAGCCACGGGTGATGTAGCCGCCTTTTTCCCAGGCCGAGCCGGGGTAGCCGAAGACCTTGTAGGCCATGTCGTTGTCGTACAGCGAGGTGACGCACTTGCCGCGCACGGCGGCAAAGAACGGCTTGCCTTCGATGGCCTTGACCGCGGCCAAACGTTTGGCATCACTGGCCTTGGCGAAGCTGCCGCCGCTGGCCTGGTTGAGCGCAGCCACGCCGTCGCGCAACATCTGCGCGGTCTTGGCGTCGCCCGCAGCGGCGGCGTCCATGTCTTTGGCCAGCAGCGCGTACACCGCGTCGGGCAACTTCTTGTGCGGGAACAGCGTGCGGCCCATCTTCAGGATCGCCTCGCCTTCGGCCTGCGTGAGCGCTTTGAGTTCCAGCGCCCATGCGCGCGAGGGCGCCAACGCAAGCAAGGGGCTGCCGATGGCCAAGGTGCCCATCAGCACGCCCGACCCCTTGAGAAAACTGCGCCGCACCAGCGGCAGATGGAGCTTGGGCACTTCGCCCGAGTCTTCGTTGCCTTCGTTGCAAGTGGCCGCGGATGCGGCAGCTTGGCGGATCGGAATCACGCGCATGATCTTGTCTCCTGGCTGAAGGGGCCTGTGTGGGCCTGTGTTTTTTGCAGCGGCTATGTCTGCCGCTGTCCAGGCCAGTATTTCATTCAGGCCAAGACCCCAGGTGATAGGTGGCTACCTACGCTGCTGCGGGTATGCCCGAGCATGCACGTTCACTGGAGTACCTTCGTGCTGCGCACTCCGGTGTTCGCCCAGGGCCCGCAGGGGCCCCTTCGTGGCCCATGGCGGCCCGGCGGGCTTACGGAGCGGCCTTGAGGAACAGGTCGCGGTCGGGTGCGAAGTTGGCATACAGCGGCAGCAGCGCGCCGCCCAGCGCGCGCGCATCGGAGCCGATGGTGCCGGCCATCAATTGCGGCTGGAACACGCCTTCCCAGTTGTAGCTGGCCAGACCTGCATGCGTGTGTTCGAGCAGCGCGGCGAGCAACTCGCGGCTGAAGGAGCCGTCGAGGATCACGCCTTCCAGGTCGAGCAGGCAGGCCGCGGTGTTGATGCTTTGGGCCACGGCCGTGCCGGCGTGCGCCAGCCAATGTTCGGTGTGTGCCAGCCAGGGTGCCTGCAGGGCCCGCGCATCTGCCGACGCGGCGGCGTCCAATCCGGCCGCGGCATAGGCTTGTTCGAGGTTGAACAACGAGGCCACGCTGAGCAGTTGATCGGGCGCGGCAACGCCGGCGCGGCCACCCGGCGCCGTCCACAGCGGCAGCGAGCCGATCGCGCCGGCGTTGCCGTGCAGGCCGCCACGCAGGTGGCTGTCGAGCACCAGGCCACCACCGATGAAGGTGTCGACGAAGACGTAGAGGAAACTCTTCATGCTGCGCCCGCGCCCCGCCACCAGTTCGGCCACGCAGGCCGCGGCGGTGTCCTTGATCAGCTCAACCGGCAGCGTGGTGAACGCGGCCACGGCTTGGGCCAGGTCGATGCGGCGCCACTTCTGTGCCACTTCTGGCGGGAAACCCAGGAGCTGCTGCCAGCCGTCCATGGCCAGCGGCGCGGCGATGCCCACGCCCTGCACGCGGGCCCAGGCCGCCGGGCCGAGCTTGCGCCGGATGTCTTTCAGGCGCTGCCGAATGTTGGCCAGCAGCAGGTCGGGGTCGGCATAGGCGTAGTCGAGTTGCCAGCGCCGGCGCTTGTCGCCACTGAAATCGACCAGCAGCACATCCAGGCTGCGCCGCCCCACCTTGATGCCGATGGCGTAAGCGCCGTCAGGGTTGAGCGACAAGGGCACGGCGGGCTGGCCCACCTTGCCGCGCACCGGTTCACCCTTAAGCAGCAGGCCGTCGTCGAGCAGCCGTTTGGTGATGAGCGACACCGTCTGCGCTGTGAGGTGCGTCAGCCGCGCCAGCTCGGCCCCGGCCAGCGCGCCGTGCAGCCGGATGGCATGCAGCACGACCCGTTCGTTGTACTGCCGCAGGCCGCCCTGGCTGGAACCGCGCGGCTTCAGGCGCGCCGCGTTGTCGGAGCCCGCAGCGCCTTGCGCGGCACCACGCTCACGCAACAAGCGCGGCCCCGATGACGCCCTTTTTGAAGATGAAGTTGGCATAGGGCTGCAACTCGCCCGTGAGCACGATGGCGTGCGCGGCTTTCACGCGCTCGTAAAACGCAAAACGCTCGGTGGCTGCAAACTGCGCGGACTGCGCCAGGCCAGCACGGCCCAGGCTGGTGATGACTTCGCGCTGCACGGCGCTGCGGTAACCCTCGGGGCTGCCGCTCACCTGCATGTAGGCCACCGGCTCCTTAACCGCTTCGTCCAGCGGCAACAGCGACAACACGGCGTGGCACACGGGCAGCACACCCAGGCCCGGCAGGTGCAGCACCGCCTTGCCGCGGCCCAGGGTGGTGGCGGTGAAGTTGGCGTCAGCGATGACGATCTCGTCGCCATGGCCCATTTCGGCCAGCACTTTCAGCAACTCGGGCGTGAGCAGGGGGTCGATGCCTTTCAACATGGGTTCGCTTCAATTTCGGTTCAATGCGCCAACCACTCGGCCGGAATTTGCTCCGGCGGCAGCGCGCCGGTCATCACCGCCACGGTGTCGCTCATGCTGATCTTCTTCGGGTTCAGCACCGCGGCGCGGCGGCCCAGGCGGGCCACGTGGATGCGGTCGGCCACCTCGAAGACATGCGGCATGTTGTGCGAGATCAGCA
>JAYUPO010000488.1:0-2795 GCA_043760085.1 Burkholderiales bacterium | reverse complement strand
TGCTCTCGGCCGAGATCATCGTCATCACCCTGGGCACCGTGGCCGCGGTGCCGTTCACCACGCGCGTGGCGGTGCTGTGCGCCGTGGCGTTGGCGATGACGGTGGTGGTCTACGGCCTGGTGGCGGCCATCGTCAAGCTCGACGACCTGGGCCTGCACCTGGCCCAGCGCGATGGCGCCAGGGCCAGCGTGGGCCGCGGCATCTTGGTGGCCGCGCCGTGGTTGATGAAGGGCCTGTCAGTGGCCGGCACGGCCGCCATGTTCCTGGTGGGCGGCAGCATCCTGGTGCATGGGCTGCCGCTGGTCGAGCATGCCATTGCTGCGGCCACCGCGCCGCTGGGTGGGGTGGCGCAGTGGCTATTGGCCGCCCTGGCCGACGCCGCGGTGGGCATCGCTGCCGGCGGCGCCGTGCTGGCCGCGGTGGTGCTGGGGCGCAAGGTGATGGCGGGGCCGGCGCAGCGGGCGTGACAGGCAGTTGCCGCGGCGCCTTCAGGCCGCGGCCTGAACCAGCACACTCATCTGCGCCGCCACTTTGCGCAATGCCGTGCTGACATCACGCCACTGCGCCAGTTCGCGCCAAAACACGGCCGCGGGCTCGCGTGCGCCGCTGGCCAGCGCGGTGGGGCTGGGCGCAAAGGGTTCGTATTCGGGCGCGGCACCCAGCGTGGCATCGGGCCGCCAGCGCATGGGCAACATGTCGTAAACCGGCGCCAGCGTGAAGCGGCCCTTGGCCAGGTGCTCGCGCTGCACGGCCAGGCTCAGGTTGCCGGAGTGCATGTCGCTGTTGCCGATCAGGTTGCCAAAGTCCAGCAAGGCCTGGGCCTGCGCCGCGGCGGGTGCGCTCAGCCGGCCCTGGCGTTCCAGCGCGGTGCAGGTGGTGCCCCAGTGGCGGTAGGAATCGGGCACAAAAGCTTCATGCACGGCGCCCACGGCCACCACGTGGCGCCGGCCTGTTGCGCCGATTCGGTCAAAGCGCTGCGACAGCAAATAGCTGCGTGTGCGCCCGGCCAGCACCTGCGTAGCGGCCACGGCCACGCCATGGCGCGCCAGCACGCCGTTGGCCAGGTGCTCGGCATGCAGCAGGTCGTGCCAGCGTTCGCCAAACGGTGTGCCGCGCGGCGGGCTGTACTTCACCAGCACCTGTTCACCGGTGTGCAGCCGGGCCAGGAACTTGGGCTGCTCGCCGCCGGCTGATGAACCGGCTCGGCCAAATTGCCGCTGGCCCAAAGCCAACTCTTCAAGGGCCGCTTCAATGTGCCGCGCAGGCAGTTCAGGCAAGGGCGGCGCAGGCAGTGCCTCGCCCAGGCAAATGGCGCCTGGCGAATCAGGCAGGCTCAAGGCGGCGAGCAAGACTTCGGTGAGGCTCCAACTTTCCGGGTTGCTGGCCAGGCCCATGGCGCTCAAGCGCTGCGCGGCCAGGCGGCCAAGAAAGCCCTGTGCGCGCAGCGGCGCCAAAAACCAGGGCAACTTGCTGCGGGTGATGGTCTCGAAGCCATCGCCGCGCACATGCAACACATCGCCTTGCAACAAGGCAAGCTGGCCCAGGGCTTGCGGCACGCCGGTTTCATCAACCCACCACAGCGGCTGCTGCGCAGCGTGGCCCATGATGGCCTTGGGCACGCCGTAGCGGGTGGAGCGGCCGGCCCCCACGGTGAGCACCCGGTTGCTCAGTTCAGCGAGCAGGCGCGACACCGTGGGCTGGCTCTTGCCCAGGGCCTGCTGCAACTGGGCAGCCTTGCTCAGGCCGCGCGCGGCCAGCACCGACAGGGCACGTTCTTGATCGGAATAGGGATCATCCATGTGAATAGAAATAAATCAACGTATTCACAGGAAGTCTAGTTCCACATCGGTAAAAAGTGAATAGATGATGAATAGAAAAACCAGTCTCCTTTGCAGGCAGACTGGGTGATGCTGACAAGTCAGCTCACAAGTCAGCTCACAGGTCAGCTCACAAGTCAGCCAACGCCGCTCGCACCGATTGCCTGAACTGGCTTGCGTCGCCCAGCGCCTGCGCCTGCAACAAGGCCAGTTTCACCAGGAACAGCTCGGCCTTGGCCGGGCCGGCGTCGTCAAGGGCCGCAGCCAGGGTGTCGTAAACATCCTCCAGCGCGGGGGTGCTCAATGCGGGCTTGGTCATGGGAACTTTCAATTCGGCAGCGCGTGATGAAGGGCGGCCTTCAGTCGCGGCGCATCAAGCTGCAACCAGCGCGCGCAAACATGTTGATCAGGCCGCAGCAGGTAGGCCGCGCCGCTGTCCGGCACGCCGTAGCGGCGGCGGCAGGCGCCGGCGGCATCGGGCAAGCATTCGTCGGCGCCGGCAACCGCCTGCGCCGAACCAACGGCGGTCCCCTTCACGGGCACGCCGTGGGCACGCGCATCGGCAATCACCTGCCGCACGTCAGCCGGCAAGGCGGCGCCGGTGCTGAAGCACAGCAGGTCAAAACCGCCGCCAAGGTGGTCAAGCAAGAAGTCATCTTCAGCCAGGCGCACGTTCACCGGCGGCGCGCCATGGCCCGGGCCGGCGCTGAACGCAGCGTTGTCATCCATCACGGCGTTCAGCGCCGAGCCTGCGTACTCATGCGGCCGCGAGGTGCGCCAGTGGTACAGCGGGCGCACGAACTCTTGCGTCAGCGACAGTGACAGCACCGCATCGCGCAGCAACCTGAAACCCCGACTGGGCGGCGCCATGAAGCGCGTGCTCTTGCCGGCTTCCTCAATGATTTCGCGCGCCGCGCCCACGCGCTCGGCGCTGTAGTTGGCCAGCAGCTTTTCGCTCGCCAGGCCTTTGATCACGAA
>JAYUPO010000487.1:0-2799 GCA_043760085.1 Burkholderiales bacterium | reverse complement strand
CCAGCGACCTGAGCGCCTACATCACCGGCCAGGAGTTAACGGTTGACGGCGGCTTTTCGCGCATGCTGATGAGCCTGGTGCCGCGCGGGGATTACTGACCGCCTCACCACGCGCCGGCAGGTGCTGGGCAGGTGCTGGGCGTGTGCCGGGCACGCCGATCAATCCGGCTTGAGTTCGCTCAAGCCCAGCCACTCGGCCCAGGTCTTGCGGCTGGGCACCATGCGCACGCTGAAGGCCTCTTTGTCCACCCGCCAACAGCGCTCATCGGGCACCGTCGGGTGTTCACAGGTTTGGCCGGGCCCATGCAAGCTCATGAGCAACGGCGCAGCCAGGCTCTGGCGCGCGCCATGCGCAAGCTGCATGGCGTGGATCCAGGCAAAGCCAACGGGTCCGTCGGGCTGCACGCCCAGGCCCAGGTCGCCACGCAGGTAGAAGTCAGACACCTGTTGGCCATACAACAAGAGCTGGTTTTGCTGCAGCAACACCTGCGTCAAGGTCACGGTCATTGCCTGGCTCCCCCCTTGTTGGCGACTATGGCGGCAGCGCGGGCGCGGCGTCCTTAAGCAGTGTTAAGCCTTGCTAAAGCCGCGCCCGGTGTCTGCCAAGCTGGCTGGGCGCGCGCAGAATCGGGCACGCCAAACAAAAGTAAGAGCGTAGGAGCCATGGCAGAAATGCTGCGCCTGGAGGCGCTGGAAGTACACCCCGTGCAGCGCCAGGTCTGGCTGGCCGGGGTCAACATCGCCCTGGGTGCGCGCGCGTTTGACGTGCTGCTGGCGCTGGCGCAGCGCCCTGAGCGGCTGGTGAGCAAGAATGAATTGATCGACCTGGTCTGGCCCGGCCAGGTGGTGGAGGAAAACAACCTCACGGTGCAGATCTCAGCACTGCGCAAGGCCTTGGGCAGCGCCGCCATTGCCACCGTGCCGGGCCGCGGCTACCGCCTGGCGCTGGGCAGCGCGGCAACGGCCCCTGCCGCCCTGGCGCCCGCAGCAGGCAGCCGTTTGCACCGGCGCCTGGTGGCCTTGGTGATGGCCAGCGTGCCGGGCTGGAGCAAGCTCATTGCGCGCCAGCCCGAACAAGCGCTGGCGGCCTGGAAGGCGCTGCGTGCCACGACCCTCGAGCCCAGCTTGCGCGACCACGCGGGGCAGCCCGAGGAGTTAACGCCTGAACGCATGCGCGTGGAGTTTGCCAGCGTGGTTGACGCGGCGCAGTGGGCCATGCAGTTGCAACATCAGGCCAGCCAGACTTTGCCCGGCGCCGGCACATTGCGGCTGCATCTGCGCATCGCCATCGTTGTGGATGACGCCATCGTTGACGACGGCAAACTCCTGGGCATGGGCAACCGCGAACTTGAAGAACTGCATGGCCTGGCGCAGCACGACGAGGTGTTGATCAGCAACAGCGTGCGCGTGTTCCTGGCCGAGAAGTTGGCGGCGGTGTTTTTGCCCCTGGACGCCGGGTCGCGCCAAGGCAAGGTTTCGGCGCAGGCGCTGTGGCTGCTGCGCCCGCCACCGGTGCCCGCGGCGGGCAGCGAACTGCGCAGCACGCTGCGCCAATTGCCCACGCTGGCGGTGCTGCCCCTGCACAACCTGGGCGGCGAGGCTGACGCCTACCTGGCCACCGGGTTGACGGAGCAGGTGATCGCTTTTTTGTCGCTGAACAAATCGCTGGCCGTGATCGCGCACAGCTCAAGCCTGGCCGTCGCGCAGGGCAGCCCGGACAGCCAGCGTGCCGGCCACAACCTGGGTGCCGGCTATGTGCTCTCGGGCACGCTGCGGCGCCAGCAACATGAGCTACACATTCAGGTGAGCCTGCGCCACCTGGCCAGCCAAACCACGGTTCTGGAGCAACCCTTCAGCGGCAGCATGCAAGACGTGCTGGGCTTTCAGGAACAGCTCGCCGCCAACATTGCCGCCACCATCGACCCGCAAATTCTGGCCGCGGAAATTCAGGAGCGCATGCGCCGCCCCACCGCCAACGCCAGTGCCTACGATTGCCTGCTGCGCGGCATGGCCCTGATGCACGACTTTGCGCACGCCAACGCCGGCGAAGCGGCGCAACACTTTCACCGTGCGTTGGCGCTTGACGACGGCTACGCGCAAGCCCACGCGCAACTGGCCTGGTGGCACAACCTGCGCGTGGGTGAGGGGCGCTCGGCGCAAGTCGAGCAAGACCGGCAGGCCGCGATCAGCCATGCGCAGCAAGCAGTGCAGCTCGATCCGCGCGACGCCGCGGTGCTGGCGGTGGCCGGCCATGTGCATGCCTTCCTGGGCAAGCAATTCGTGCAGGCCATGGCCTTGTTCGACCAGGCCTTGACCATCAACCCGAGCTGCGCGGTGGCCTGGGCGCGCAGCGCCACCACGCTGGCCTACCTGGGCCAGGGCGAGCAAGCCCTGGAGCGGGTGCAACAGGCGCTGCGGCTTTCGCCGCGCGACCCGAACTGCTTTGCGTTTTTCACCACGCGCGGTACCGCCGCCCTGGTGCTGGGCCGGCACGATGAAGCCGCGGCCTGGCTGGCCCAGGCGCGGCGCCTGAACCCAGGCTACAAGGCCGCACTGCGCCTGTTGATTGCCGCATTGGCGCTGGGTGGCGAAAGCACGCAGGCCAGGGCCTTGGCAGAAGAGTTCATGGCCCTGGAGCCCGAGTTCAGGGTGTCTGATTTCGGCCGCTGGTACCCCTTGCAGGAGCCCCACCTCAGCCGGGTTTTGCAAGCCCTGCTCAGTGCAGGCCTGCCGCACTAGATGAACCACCCCCTACGCGCTTCGCGCGCCCCCTCAAGGGGGCAACGCCAGCGGCCCGGCA
>JAYUPO010000486.1:0-7163 GCA_043760085.1 Burkholderiales bacterium | reverse complement strand
GAGATCGGCAGCCAGGTCGGCGGGCTGTGGGTCTACAACAATGACAGCGGCCTGGCGCCGGCCTATAGGTCGCTCCACCTGAACTCGGAGGCCAAGGTCACCGAGTACAAGGACTTCCCGTTCCCGCCGGGCAGCCCGCTGTACCCCGACCATGCCCAGGTGAGCCACTACCTGGAGGCTTACGCCGAACGTTACAACGTGCGGCCGCACATCCGCTTCCACAGCCGGGTGGCAGATGTGTCGCCGCACGGCGAGCGCTGGCGTGTGCAGCTCAGCGGCGGCGCCAGCGAAGAATTCGATGCCGTGGTGGTCGCAACGGGTCACCAAGGCAAGCCCGCGCACCCCGAGTGGCGGGATGACTTCAAAGGCGAGTACCTGCACTCGCACAGCTACCGCGTGCCCGAGCCGTTTCGTGACAAGCGCGTGCTGGTGGTGGGCATGGGCAACAGCGCGGTTGATATCGCTTCGGACATCTGCGTGCTCACGCAAAGCACCACCATCGCCGCGCGCTCGCCGGTGCTGGTGATGCCGCGCATGCTGTTCGGCGTGCCGACCTCGCGCGTGCTGGGGAAAATTGAAAAATCCTGGATGCCCTGGCCGCTGAAGCGCACGATGCGCGAGCTGCTGGTGCGCGTGGTGCATGGCCGCATGGAGCAATGGGGTTTCACCACGCCCAAAACGCGCACCCACCCCACCAGCCACCCCACGCTGATGCAGCACTTTGTGTGGAGCCGCATCACCGCCAAACCGGGCATTCAATCGGTCAGCGGCAACGAGGTGCGGTTTGTGGATGGCAGCGCGCAAACATTCGACACCATCATTGCCGGCACCGGCTACGGCGTTGATTTGCCCTTCCTGGCCCCCGCGCTGCGCCCGCTCGACGGCCACAAGCTTGAGCTGTACCTGCGCATGCTGCACCCGCGCCAGCGCGGCCTGTACTTCGCCGGCATGTTCAACGTGGCCGGCGGCGGCAACATCCGCATGATGGACGACCAGGCCGAATGGATCACCGCCATGGTTTGCGGCGACATCGCCGCGCCCAGCGAAGCGGCGATGCGCAAAACGATGGACGAAGAACAGGCCTACCTGCGCCGCCACTTCCCCGGCAGCCCGCGCTACGCGCTGGAACTCGACCCGCCGTTCTATCGCAAGCAACTCGCGCGTGAACGTGCGCGCGCGCAGGCCGCAGCGCCTGCGGCCGCAGCCGCGGCGAGCAGCACCGGAGCCCAGCATGCCGCGGCATGACTGGTTGCGCGACAAAGCCTGCCTCAGCGGCGTGGGCGAAACCGCCTACCTGCGCGGCGCCAGCAAGAGCGCCTTCGAGCTGCAAATCGAGGCTTCGCTTAAAGCTATCGCCGATGCTGGCCTGAAGCCGCCGCAAATTGATGGCGTGATTCCCGTGGGCATCGTCAGCGGCACGGCCGATGACTTCATTGAAAACTTCGGCATCACCGACCTGCGCTTTTCGGCCGTGGTGCCGCATGGCGGCGCCAGCCCGGTGATGGCGCTGCAATGCGCGGCCGCGGCAGTGGCCAGCGGCGCCTGCAACCATGTGCTCATCACCTTTGGCCGCAACATCTCGGCGGCGGCGGTGCACAAGGCCGGCGCACGCATTCATTCGATGCCGCAGTTTCACTACGTCACCGAATTCGAATACCCCATGGGTGCCATCGCCCCGGCGCAGTTGTATGCGCCCATGGCGCGGCGCCACATGGAGCTTTATGGCACCACGGTGGCTCAGTTTGGTGAGGTGGCCGTGGCCTGCCGCGAGCATGCATTGCTGAACGGCAATGCAGTGATGAAAAAGCCCATCACGCTGGCAGACCACGCCAGCTCGCGCATGATTGCCGACCCCTTCAGGTTGCTCGATTGCAGCCTGGAAAGCGATGGCGGCGCGGCGGTCATCGTCAGCAGCAGCGAAGCCGCGGCCGATCTGACGCAGCGCCGCGTGTTCATCAGCGGCGTGGCCGAAGGCCACCCCGATTCACCCGGCTCCATCACCCAACGCGCCGACATGACCAGCCTGGGCCTGGCCAAGGCGGCACCGCGCGCCTTTGCCATGGCGGGTGTGGCGCCGGCCGATATTCAAGTGGCCGAGATCTACGACTGCTTCACCTATGCCGTGATCCGCCAGTTCGAAGACATGGGCTTTTGCAAGAAGGGCGAGGGCGGCCCGTTCGTGCAGGGCGGGCGCTTGCGCCTGGGCGGCGCGCTGCCCACCAACACGCATGGCGGGCTGCTGTCGCAGGCCCATGTGTGGGGCTTGAACCATGTGGTGGAGCTGGTGCGCCAGTTGCGCGGCACGGCCGGCCGGGCCCAGGTGGCAGGCGCTGAAGTGGGCGTGGTCACCGGCTATGGCGACATGGGCGATGGCGCCCTGGCCATTTTGCGCAGGGGCTGATGCGATGAGCACGCCAAGCAGTACCGTGAACCCGCCGGTTAAACCTTCACCCCAGATCACCGATCTGAGCCGCCCGTATTGGGAAGCCGCGGCGCAAGGCAGGCTGGTGCTGCAACAGTGCAGCGCTTGCGGCACATTGCGCCACTACCCGCGCTTGCTGTGTACGCACTGCTTCAGCGACGCCGTGGTTTGGAAGACGGCCAGCGGCCGCGGCCACATGCACAGTTGGACCGTGGCCCACCACGCCTTTCACCCGGCGTTTGCCGCCGAGTTGCCGTACACGCTGGTGACCGTCGACCTGGAAGAAGGCGTGCGCGCCCTGGGTCGCTGGAACAGCGCCACGCCACCAGCCATTGGCCTGAAGGTGGTGGGCGGCTTCGTGCCGCGCGAAAGCGGCGTTGACCTCGTGTTCACCCTGGATCGCGCCTGACTGCCCACAAGGGGCGCGGCGGCAAAATTGACACTACGCCAGAGACACTGCGCATGAAAAAACACTCGGCAAACCCAGCTTCCACCGCGCCCGCAACGGCGCCCACAACCGCGCCCGCTGCGGCGTCGCCCGCCAAGGCGGCCACCAAACCCGCTGGCAAGGCCACTGCCAAGGCTGCGGCGCGTGCGGCAGCGCCTTCGCGCCTGGCCGCAGTGGGCGCCAACGTGCCTGAGGACATCCGCGACGCCGTCTCGCGGCTGAAGCGCGAACGCATCATCGCCACCGCGGTGGAGCTGTTCTACAACCACGGCCTGAGCAACACCACGCTCGAAGCGGTGGCCGACCAGATGAATGTCACCAAGCCGTTCATCTATTCGCACTTCAAGAGCAAGAGCGAGCTGCTGGCCGAAATTTGCTCGCGCGGCATCCGCGCCTCGCTCGATGCCTTGAACCGCGTGGTCTCGGGCGGCGGCACGGCCACCGAGAAGCTGCAAACCCTGGCCCATGACTTCATGCTCGCGGTGCTGAGCAACCAGGCCCATATCGCCATCTACAACCGCGAAGAAAAGCACCTCTCGCCCGCCGACAACGACGCCATCAACGCCATGCGCCGCGAGTTCGACCGCAAGTTCTGCGCGCTGCTCAACGAAGGCGTGGCCAGTGGTGAATTCGTGGTGGACGATGTGCAGATCGCCTCCTTGGCCATCGGCGGCATCGTGAGCTGGTCCTACGTCTGGTTCCGGCCCAACGGCCGCCTGACGCCGACTGAGACCGCCGAGCGCGTGGCTGACTTGGTGATGGCCATGGTGCAAGCCAAGCCGGCACGGCGAAAGAAGGCGGTTCGGGTGGTGTAGCGGGGTTTCGCCGCCCATCTGAGCGGCTGGCGCCAACCTCGGCAAAGGTGTTGGGCCATCTGGGCTACACTTTCGCGTCGCAATTGCAACTCAATCATGAAAACAGCCACGTTCCCTTCCCTACGGGTTGAGCCCGAGTTGCGCGACGCCGCCGAGAGTGTGCTGCGCGAAGGCGAAACCCTGACGGGTCTGATCGAGACATCTGTACGTGAAGCCATTCAACGCCGGCGCGCACAAGAAGAGTTCATGGCGCGTGGCCTGCGCGCCACCACCGACGCTCAGCGCACGGGTCTTTACCACTCGGCGGCGTCTGTACAGGCCGAATTGCAGCAACGCCTGGATGCGAGACGCAAGGCCGTTCTGGGGTGAATGCCGCCTTCGAGGTTCGGTATACCGCCGCCGCACGCGCCGATCTGTTGCGGCCCTTTGACTATCTGCTCGACCAGGCGCAAACCGCTGAAGACCTGGACCGCGCTCAAGCGGCCGTTGATGCCATTGAGCGCGCCGCGAGCCAGCACCTCAGCCGCGCGCCCTTCATCTACCGCAAGGCGGGCGACAGCCCGTTCCTGCGTGAGCTGCTCATCCCTTTTGGCGCTGCCGGCTACGTGGCGCTCTATGAGATTGAAGGGGCCACCCGGGTGAACATCCTGGCCATTCGTCACCAGCTTGAAGACGACTACCACTGATGTGAAGCCTGGCCAGCCGCAGCCTGTTCAATCCGCGGCGCCCGCCAATTCGGGTGCCACCGCGTTGCATAGCACCTCGGCGTTGTGCTGCCCCAAACCCGGCACCGGCTTCACAGCGGAAATGGCCTGCCCGTCTATCAACAGCGGCTGGCGCACAAAGGTCTGTGCACCCACCGGGCTGGTGGACTGCGCTGTCATGCGCCGGGCCAACATCTGTGGGTGCTGCAGCACCTCGTTCAGCTTCACCACCGGGCCATAGGCCAGGCCTTGCGCTTCAAGCTGGGCACACAGCTCATCGTGGCCGCGCAGCGCCACGGCGGCGCGCAGGCGTGGCGTGATCTCGGCCTGGCGTGCGCTGCGCTGGGCTTCGTTCAATGCGGCATAAACGGGCAAGTTCAGCAAGCCACACAGCGTGGTCCACATGGCGTCTTCGCCGGCAATGCTCAGCGTGATCTGGCGCCCATCGGCGGTGGCGAAGATGCCATAACCGGGGTCTTGAGGCGGCAGCGTGCGCGTAGGCAGGCCGTTCAGGGGCGGCACCAGGAAAGGCGTCATCCAGCTCACCAATGAATCGAGCATGGAAACATCAAGTTGCGCGCCGCGGCCATTGCCGGCACCAGGGCGTTCGCGCGCGAACAAGGCCGTGACGATGCCGAACGCGGCGAACATGGCCGAGGCAATGTCACCCAACGGCATCATCGGCAAGGCCATGGCAGCCTCCCGGCCCACGGGCACATCGATCATGCCGGCAGCAGCCTGGACGCTCAGGTCGTGCCCGGCGCCGCTGGTGGCCGGGCCGGTCTGGCCGAAGGATGAAATCGACGTGTAAATCAAGCCCGGCTTGCGCGCGCGCAGGCTGGCCGCGTCGAGCTTCAGCCGCGCCATCACGCCGGGGCGAAAGCCTTCGAGCACCACGTCGGCCGTGTCGACCAGGCGCAGAAAGTCGGCATGGCCGGCCGGGCTCTTCAGGTCGATGGTCACCGAGCGCTTGTTGCGGTTGAAGGCGGCAAACAGGCCGGTGAAGCGGCGCGATGGGTCGCCCGTGCCGGGGCGCTCGACCATGATCACATCGGCGCCCAAATCAGCCAGCAGCAGCGTGGCGTAAGGGCCGGGGTATTGCTCAGCCAGGCTGAGCACGCGCACGCCGGCCAAAGGTTGATGATTGGGTTGCTGTGGTGGGCTCATAACGCAATGCCCAGTTTCTTCACCAGCGGCGTCCAGCGCGCCACTTCCTGTGCCACATAGGCGCGGGCTTGCTGCGGGTTGGAGTCCACCACCGGGTGGATGCCCAGGTCGCGCAACTGCTGCTGCACATCGCTGCGCGCCATCACGCGCGCCACCGCGCCGGCCAGGGTGGCCATGCGCGCGGGCGGCGTGCCCAGCGGCGCGGCGAGCAGGTTGCAGGTGCCGGCCACCACATCCAGGCCGGCTTCGCGCGCCGTGCCCACATCGGGCAGCTCAGGCAGGCGGGCTTCAGACAGCGCGCCCACGATGCGCAGCTTGCCGGCCTTGTGGTGCGGGTTCAGCGTGCCGAAGGTTTCAACGATGAAGGCCACGTTGCCGCCGATGGTGTCGGTGAGTGCCGGGCCGCTGCCGGCGTAGGGAATGTCGGCCACCGCGATGCCGGCGCGTTCCTTGAACAGCTCGGCGGCCAGGTGCACCGTGGTGCCCAGGCCGGCGTGGCCGTAGCTCAGCTTGCCGCCTTGCGCCTTGGCGTGGCTGACCAAACTTTTCAGATCAGTCACAGGCAGCGCCGGGTTCACGGCAATCAGGAAGGGCGCGTTGGAAAGCAACGCCAGCCAGGCGAAATCTTCCACCGGGTTGTAGGGCGCCACCTTGCGTGAAATGGGCGCCGAGATGGCGGTGGAGCCGGTGTGCATCATCAGCGTGTAGCCGTCAGCCGGTGCGCGCTGGAACGCCGCCACCGCGGTGAGGCCGCCACCGCCGGCGCGGTTTTCCACCACCACCGAGGTTTGCAATTCGGCTTGCAAGCGTTCAGCCAGGATGCGCGCGAACAAGTCGCCCGAGCCGCCCGGCGGAAAGCCCACGATCAGCTTCACCACATTGGGCGTGCCCTGCGCCCAAGCAGCGCCGGCCGTGCCACACAGCAGGCCGATGCCGCCTTGCAAGACGCCGCGCCGGGTGAGCGCGCGGCGGCGCTGCACAAGGATGTTTTGCTTCATGTTCCACTCCAGTTGGGGGCCCGTTTTTCGATGAAGGCGCGGGCGCCTTCCTTGGCATCACTGCTGGCGCGAAAGTCGCCCAGCACGGTGTCTTGCCGCGCGAACATGTCGTCAAGCGGCCAATCGCGCTGCTCGGTGATGACCTGCTTGCTGCGCAGCACGGAAAGCGGCGCATTGGCCAGGATTTGCCGCGCCAGCGCCTTGGCTTCGATCAACGCCTGGCCGGGTTCGACCAGCCGGTTGATCAAGCCATAACGTTCCAGACGTTCAGCGCTCACATGCTCACCGGTGAGGGCCATTTCCATGGCGATGCGCTGCGGAATGTTGCGCGGCAGGCGCAGCAGCCCGCCGGCCGCGGCCATCAAGCCGCGCTTGGCTTCGGGCAGGCCGAACACGGCGTTGCGCGCGGCCACCAGCAGGTCGCAGGCCAGCACGGCCTCGAAGCCGCCGGCCAGCGCGTAGCCTTCCACGGCAGCGATCAGCGGCTTCTTGGGCGGGTTGTTGACGATGCCCAGGATGCCGCGGCCTTCCACCCGCGTGACTTCGCCGGCGGCAAAGGCTTTCAGATCCATGCCGGTGCAGAAGTTGCCCCCGGCGCCGGTGAGGATG
>JAYUPO010000485.1:0-2818 GCA_043760085.1 Burkholderiales bacterium | reverse complement strand
CACCGACACCCTGGTCACGGTGAACCCGCATGTCTACAAGCAGCTCGGCTTCAAGGTGGACGATTTGCTGCCGGTGAGCATTGGCACGCAGTTTGGCCAAACGCTGGTGTGCCACCCGGGCGTGGGCGTGAAGACGCTGGCCGAGCTGACGGCCAAGGCCAAGGCCGGCCCCATGAGCTATGCCTCGGGCGGTAATGGCGTGCCGGGGCATTTGTCGATGGAGTTGCTGCTGCACACGGCCGGCTTCGAGATGGCCCATGTGCCTTACAAGGGCCCGGCGCCAGCCGCGCAAGACGTGATCGGCGGCCAGGTGCATTGCGGCCTGCTGGCCGGGCCCACCGTGCTGCCCCATGTGCGCGCCGGGCGCCTGGTGGCGCTGGCGGTTTCCAGCGCGCAGCGTTCGCCCACGCTGCCCGACGTGCCCACCATGGCCGAGGCCGGCGTGCCCGGGCTGCGCGCCGAATTCTCGCTGGTGATGTATGCGCCGCGCGGCGTGGCTGATGCAATCGTTAACCGCTTCAGGCAAGCCTTCGTCGATGCACTGAACGCGCCTGATGTGAGCGAGAAACTCAGGGCCAGCGACCAAACCGTGGTGGGCAGCACACCCGCCGAGGCGGCGCGCGCACTGGCGGCTGATTCCCAAAAGTGGGGCGAGGTGGCGCGGCGCATCAAGCTGGGGCTGGATTGAATGGCTGCCTGCGCCGCCCGGCCCTGGCGTCGCCTGTTGCTGCTTGGCTTTGGCGCGCTGGCCTGGCCTGCGTCAAGGCTTGTGGCGCAGCCGCGCCCCTGGCGCATAGCCGTGCTCGGCGGCACGACCGGCGATGCCATTGCCGTGCGCAATTTCATCGAGCCGCTGCGCCGCGGGCTGGCTGAACTGGGCCACGTGGAAGGGCGCCACTACACGTTGACCCTGCGCTGGGCTGACGGTCAACCCGAACGCCTGCCCGGCCTGCTGGGCGAATTGGTGGCCCTGCGGCCCGATGTATTGGTGACCATCGGCCCGCGGCCGGCGCAACTGGCGCGCGACGGCGCCGCCGGCCTGAGCGTGGTGGCCGTGGGCGTGGACGACCCGGTCATATCGGGCCTGGCCCAGAGTGTGGCGCGGCCGGGCGGCCACATCACCGGGTTGTCGACGGCGTTCGACGGCCTGGTGCAAAAGCGCTTGCAGTTGCTCAAGGACATCGTGCCCGAAGCGCGCCGCCTGGGCATCCTGATGAATCCCATCACCCTGCGGCGTGCCGTGCTTGAGGCCGAATTGCCGGCCTGGCAACGCGCCTTGGGCCTGGAGCTGCGCATCTTCGAGGCCCGCGCTGCAGAAGACTTTGCCGCCGCCTTTGATGCCATGGTGCGTGAGCGCCTGCAAGGCGTGGTGATCCTGGCTGACGCCGTTTTTTGGACCCACCGGCAGGCGCTGGGCGCCTTGGTGTTCAAGCATCGCCTGCCATCAGCCTGGGGCGGCCGCGACTACCTTGATGCCGGCGGTTTGGTGTCGTACCAGGGTGACTGGCCAGCCCTGTACCGGCGCGCCGCGACGCTGGTCGACAAGGTCTTGAAGGGCACGCCACCGGGCGACATTCCTTTCGAGCAAGGCACCAAGCTCGAACTCGTGGTGAGCCTAAAAGGCGCGCGCGCCCTGGGCATCAAGATACCGCAAGCCGTGTTACTCAGTGCCGATGAGGTGATCGAATGAAACGCCGTCTTTGCGTGGGGCTGCCCCTCTTGGCCCTGGCTGCCTGCGCTGGCGCGCAAACCGCGCTGACACAGCCCACCCGCCTGCGCCGCCTGGCCGTGCTCAATGCCGGCCCGCAGACGTTTCGGCAAACCGAGTTGTCGCGCTACTTCGTCGAACTGCTGCGCCAGGGCGGGCATGAGTTGGGCCGCAACCTCGTGGCCGACGCACGCTACGCCGAGGGCGAGATCGCGCGCCTGCCGGCCCTGGCCGATGAGTTGGTGGCGGGCCAGCCCGATGTCATCGTGGCCTTTGGCAACGAAGCGGTGGCCGCGGCGCAGCGCGCCACCACGCGCATCCCCGTCGTCATGGGTTTTTGTGCCGACCCGGTGAGCGCCGGCTTCGTGCGCAGCCTGGCCCGCCCGGGCGGCAACATCACCGGTGCGGCGTGGGTCACGGCCGAGATTGCGGGCAAGACCCTGGCGGTGCTCAAGGAGGCCGTGCCGCGGGCGCGCCGCGTGGCCGCGCTGTTTGCCGCCGCGGACCCCGCGCTGCGGCCCTACCGCGAGGCGCTGGGGCTCGCCGCGACGGCCCTGGGCATCACCCTGGTGCCGGTTGCCTTGGAGCAGCCGGCCGATGTGCTGCCGGCGCTGGAACGCCTGGCCGCGGCGCTGCCTCACTCGCTGCCGGACGCGCTGTTCGTGACCTCAGGCGGCGTGACCGAAACGCGCATCAGCGAGATCGTCGAGTTCGCGCTGCGCCACAAGCTGCCCGCGCTGGGCATATCGCCCAGCCTGGTGCGCGCCGGCGGCTTGCTGTATTACGGGCCTGATGTGCGCGAGGTGATCGAGCGCACGGCGAGCTTTGTCAGCCGCATCCTGCACGGCGCTGCGCCTGCCGAGTTGCCGGTGGAACAACCCACGCGCTTCAAGTTCATCGTCAATCAAAAGGCGGCCAAGGCGATGGGGCTGGTGCTGCCGCAGGCGCTGCTGCTGCGGGCCGACGAGGTGATCGAATGATGGGCGGCAGGCGCGCCAGTTTGATCGCCGTTTAGCCCGAACTTTGGTGCCCCCGAGAACATAACCCCGCGCGCCGCTTGAACTTTTTGTTCGCGGGGTGTGCGGCTACTGGGTACAAGCCGGGTTCAGT
>JAYUPO010000484.1:0-7180 GCA_043760085.1 Burkholderiales bacterium | reverse complement strand
GCGCCTGGCCCGGCGCGGGCAGCGCTTCGGCCTTGGCCGCGGCCACGCTCACGCCGCTCAAACGCGAGCGCAACTGATACGTCTGCGGCGCGTCAAGCGGCCCCTGCCAACTCAGCGCCAGCGCCTGCACCACGCCCTGCGGTGCCAAGGCGCCGAGCAAGCGGCGCACGGGGTCACCCAACGGCAGCTTGGCCGCGGTGCGGGCCATCACGGCCAGGTCAAGCCTGTCGGCGCTGAAGCTGCCGCTGGTGAGCGGGTGCACATTGGGGTCCATGCTGCCGAGGTCTTGCTTTTGCTTCCAACTGGCTTGCAGCTGGCCTGCCGGCCAGACCAGGCCGTCACCCGTGGTGAAACCAAAGCGGCGCGCGCCCATGGTCACCCCGTGCAGATCGCGCTTGATTTCGATGCGCCCTTGCACCTGCGCAAAGGCCAGGGGCTCCAGGTTGCGCGCCAGGCGCAGCGTCACCGCGCGCAGCGCCACGTCCAGCGCCACTTCGCGCGGCAGGCCCTGCACCAGCTCGACCCAGGCGCGCACGGCACCATCGCCCTCGCGCAGTTCGAACGGCAGCTCGACATGGCGGCGCAGCTCGGCCACGTCGGCGCGCGGCAGCTCAACGTACAGGCTGCCGCTCCAGCGCTTGAAGTCAGCGCTGCGCGCCAGCATCGGCCGGCTGAACTGGCCGCGCAGGCTGAAGCGCTCGCCCCATTGCGGCGGCGGCGTGGCGTCGAGCCGCAACTCGTGCTTGCGAAATGAATTGCGCAGCACCAGGTCCACCTCGCGCAGCTGCAGCGGCGGCGCGCCGCGCTGCTCATCGGTCCAGCGCACGCTGCCACCGCGGATGACGAATTCGTCTTGCTCGAAAAACCAGTCCAGCGCGCTGCTGTGGGCGCCGGCGCCGGGCCGGCTCATGTCCAGCCCGCCCACGAACAAGTGACCCGCCGCGTCGCGCCGCACGTCAAGCTGCGCGCCTTCGATGTGCATCTGCGCAAAGCGCAACTCCAGCGCCAGCAAGGACTTGATCGACAGCGCGGTAGCAACGTGGCCCAGCACCAGCGCGTCGCGGCCGGCGGCGTCGAGCAAGCGCACGTTGCGCAGCGTCAGCGCGGGCACCCAGCTGCTGGACTGAACGCTGATCTGGCCAATGCGCACCGGCACCCCCAGGGTCCGGCTGGCCTGCGCCTGCACCTGCTCACGCCAGTCGTCGATGTGCGGCAGAATGAACCAATGCAGGGTCAGCCACGCCAGCAGCAACAAGCTCCAGGCGCCCAACACGGCCCACAGGGAAATGCGCCACAGCAGGCGCAAGCCCGTCCAGTGACGGCGCGGCTTCACGGTGGATGCAGGAGCGAGGGGTGAGGACATTGCGCAGCGTCGGTCAGCCTAGCACAGCGACTGTCTGACGCCAGGCCATGGTCAACGCAACACCTGGCCTGCCTGACGACGCGCCAGGCAACTCATTGCCCGGTGCACAGCACAGCCGTTTCGTGCAGCGCGTGCGGCGGCGTTATGGCGCCGAATTGCCTATGTTGCCCAGCGGCATCCCGGCGGATGCCGGCATCTGTGATCTGGTGGCGCGGCTGCAAAACCAAGGCCGCGATTTGCCCGGCGCCCTGCGCGTGGCGCGCCACCTGGTGCTCGAACGCCTGGCCTGCCTTGATGTGGAGCACGCCGCGCCGCTGCACGAGGTGACGAGCACGATGACGGCGTTGGCCGAAGCGGCGCTTGAGCTCGCCCTGGCGCAGGCGCGCAGCGATGCCGATGCGCGCTACGGCGCGCCGCGCAACGCCGCCGGGCAGGAGATCGACTTCTGGATCGTCGGCATGGGCAAGCTCGGCGCGCGCGAGCTCAACGTCTCGTCGGACATCGACCTGGTCTACGTCTACGAAGACGACGGCCAGACGCCGGGCGCTGCATCCGCCGGCGTCAGCGCGCACGAGTACTTTGCCTTCGTGGCCAAACGTCTGTACGCGCTGGTCGGCGAGAGCACCGATGACGGCATCGTCTTTCGCGTTGACCTCGCTTTGCGCCCCAACGGCAACTCGGGCCCACCGGTGGTAAGCCTGCCCATGCTGGAGGAATACTTCCTGGTGCAGGGCCGCGAGTGGGAACGCTTCGCCTGGCTCAAGAGTCGCGTGGTGGCGCCGCGCGCCAGCATCAAAGCGGGCCGGCCGCTGGCGCTGCGTGCGTTGGTGAACGCCTTCGTCTACCGGCGCTACCTGGATTACGGCGTCTTCGAAGGCCTGCGCCGCTTGCACCGCCTGATCCGCGAAGAAGCGCAGCGCCGTGCAGCGGGCCGGCCCGAACGCGCCAACGATGTGAAGCTGTCGCGCGGCGGCATTCGCGAAATCGAGTTCATCGTTCAGTTGCTGCTGGTGGCGCGCGGCGGGCAATTCCCCGAAATCCGCACCCGTTCCACGCTGAAGAGCCTGCGAAAACTGGTCGCGCATGGCTTGATGAGCGCGGCCACGGCGGAACAACTGGCCCAGGCCTACACCTTCTTGCGCCGGGTGGAGCATCGCATCCAGTACCTGGACGACCAACAGACCCACCAATTGCCCACCGCAGACGCCGACCTGGCCTGGATTGCCCACAGCCTGGGCCTGCCGCGGCGCGGCGATACCTGCGAACTGCTCGACCAGCTCGGCCAGATGCGTGAATTCGTGGCCGGCGAGTTCGACGCCTTGCTGCACGACGGCCGGGCGCCACCGCCGGCGAACGACCGCACTGGCCGTGCCGGCTGCGCGGGCTGTGCACCGGCGCCGCTGGGCATCGACAGCGAAGCCTTGCTCGAACAACTGCCCGCCGGCCTGGCCGAGCGCGTGCGCGCCTGGGCCGCCAGCCCACGTGTGAGCCGCCTGCGCGACGAGACCAAGCTGCGCCTGGGCCATCTGGTGCAGCGCACCGCGGCGCACCTGGAGGCGGGCCGCTGCACGGCGGTTGCTGCGCTGCGCTTTGTGGATTGGCTAGAGCCGCTGCTGCAACGCGAAAGCTACCTGGCGCTGTTGGCCGAACGCCAACCCCTGCAAGAGCGGCTGCTGCGCGTGCTGGGCACGGCGCGCTGGCCGATGCAATACCTGATGCGCCACCCTGGAGTGGTGGATGAACTGGCCGACGAGCGCTTGCGCCATGGCCGCTTCGACCGCGGACTGTTCATGGCCGAACTGCATGAGCGCCATGCCGCCTGGGAACGCGGCGGCCAGGCCGATGAAGAAGCGCTGCTCGATACCCTGCGCCACGCCCACCACGCCGAAGTCTTCCGCACCCTGGTGCGCGATGTGGAGGGCGAACTCAGCGTGGAACAGGTGGCCGACGATCTGTCGGCCCTGGCCGACGCCGTGCTCGACACCGCACTGCCCTGGGCCTGGGCACGGCTGAAGCAGCGCCACCGCGACGCACCGCGCTTTGCCGTCATTGCCTATGGCAAGCTGGGCGGCAAGGAGCTTGGCTATGGCAGTGACCTGGACGTGGTGTTTCTCTACGACGACGCCGATGAGGGCGATGCCGACCGCGCGCAGGAGGTGTATGCCGCCTACGTGCGCAAGCTCATCACCTGGCTGACCTTGCGCACGGGCGCCGGTGAATTGTTCGACATCGACACCGCGCTGCGGCCCAACGGCGGCTCGGGCTTGCTGGTGACCTCGATCGCCGCCTTCGAGCGCTACCAAAAAGGGCGTGGCAGCAACACCGCCTGGACCTGGGAACACCAGGCGCTGACGCGGGCGCGCTTTTGCGCCGGCACGCCGGCGCTGGCAGCGCCATTCGATGCCGTGCGCCAGGCCGTGCTCAGCGCCGCGCGCGACCACGCCGCCTTGCGCACCGAGGTGCAGCACATGCGCGAGCGGGTGCGCGGCGCGCACCGGGTGAACGCTGGCCTGTTCGATGTGAAGCACAGCGCCGGGGGCATGATGGACGTTGAGTTCGCCGTGCAGTGGCTGGTGCTGGCGCATTCGGCGCAACACCCTGCGCTGCTGCACAACGCCGGCAACATCGCCTTGCTGCAGCGCTGCGAAGAAGCGGGGCTGCTGCCGCCGGGCGTGGGACACGCCGCGGCCGATGCCTACCGCGAGCTGCGCCGCGCCCAGCACCTGGCACGGCTGGACGCGCAGCCCACCCAGGCGCCGGTGGGCGCGTTGGCCAGCGCGCGCGACGCCGTGCTCGCGCTGTGGCACGCCGTCTTCGGGTGAGGCTGCAGCGCCCAGGGCACGCCTGGGTGGCCCTGTGCTTGCTGGCGGCCGCGCTGGCCGGCCTGGCCTATCCACTGCAAAGAGATGTTTTGGACTGGCAACCCGGCCTGACCGCGGCGCAACCGTGGCGCTGGTGGAGCGCCGGCCTGGTTCACCTGAGCGCGTTGCACCTGGGCGCCAACCTGGCCGGCACCGCGCTGGTGGCGGCACTGGGCTGGGTCGGGCGAGTGCCTTGGCGCAGCACGCTGGCCTGGGCACTGGCCTGGCCGCTGACTCATCTGGCCTTGCTGGTGCGGCCCGAGTTGACGCACTACGCCGGCTTGTCGGGCGTTTTGCATGCCGGCGTGGCGGTGGCCGCACTCACGCTGTGCGTTGAAGCTGCTGGGCGCACACGCTTTATCGCGCTGGCCCTGTTGGCCGGCCTGCTGGCCAAGGTGTTGAGCGAAGCGCCGTGGGGCCCCGTGCTGCGCCACGTGCCGGGCTGGGACATCGCCATCGCCCCACTGGCGCATGCCACCGGCACGGCGGCCGGGCTGTTGTGCGCCGCGGTCATGCTGGGCTTGTCGCGCGGGCGTCAAGCTGCTGGCGCACGGCGCGCCTAGACTTGCCGTTTTGATCACACCAGGAGACTCATCATGATCACGCTGTGCGGCTTCGCGTTTTCAAACTACTACAACAAGGTCAAGCTGGTGCTGCTTGAAAAAGGCATGTCCTTCACCGAAGAGTTGGTGATGACCAAGCGCACCGACGAGCCGGTGCTGTCGGCGTCGCCACTGGCCAAGATCCCGTTCATCCGCACCGCGCAGGGCAACCTGTGCGAAAGCGAGGTGATCGTCGAATACCTCGAAGCCCTGCAACCTGAGCCGCGCCTGCTGCCGGCCGACCCGTTCGCCGCAGCCAAAGTGCGCGAGCTGGTGGTCTTCATGGAACTGCACCTGGAGTTGGTGGCGCGCGAGCTGTATTCGCAAGCCTTTTTCGGCGGTACGGTGAGCGACGAAACCAGGGCCCGCGTGGACGCTGCGCTGCGCAAGAACATCGCCGGCTTCAAACGCCTGGCGCGCTTCTCGCCCTACGTGGCCGGGGCCACCTTCACCATTGCCGATTGCGCTGCCTACGCCTGCCTGCCCGGCGTGGGCCGCGCCACGCAAGCTGTGCTGGGCGAAGACCTGCTGGCCGCAGCCGGCGTGGATTGGAAGGGCTACATGAAGATGCTCGGCGAACGCGCCAGCGTGGCGCGCGTCTCGGCTGACCGCGATGCGGCGATGAAGCAAATGGCCGAAGCCCAGGCCGCAGCCCAGGCCGCAGCGCAGGCCGCAGCACAAACGGCGGCGCAAGCGGCGGCGAAAGCCTGATCAGGCCGGCCGCGGCGCCGCGTTGGCCAGCACCGCGACGGCCATTTCCTTGCGGTAGCGGTTCAGCTCCTGCACGCTGGCAAAGCTGCGCTCCAGCAGCAGGCTCAGGTTGTGCAGGATGCGCTCGACGACCTTGCCTTCCCAGGCGGCATCGAACTTGATTTGCTGATCCAGCCAATGCTCCAGCCATTGCGGGTTGGGCAGGCGGCTTTGCACGGTGTCGCGTGGAAACAGGCTTTGATTAACATGTAGATTGGTGGGATGCAGGGCCTGCGCCGTGCGCCGCGCACTGGCCATCAGCACGCCGACTTTCGAGAACGCGGCGCGCGCTTCATCGCCACACTTTTGCAGCGCGCGCTTCATGTAGCGCAGGTAGGCGCCGCCGTGGCGGGCCTCGTCTTTGGCCAGGGTTTCGTAGATGTGGCGGATCACCGGCTCGGTGTGCCATTCGGCGGCGCAGCGGTACCAGTGGTTCAGCCGAATCTCGCCGCAGAAGTGCAGCATCAAGGTTTCCAGCGCCGGGGCCGCGTCGAATTCGAAGCGCACTTCATGCAGCTCGGCTTCGGTGGGCACGAGCTCTGGGCGGAAACGGCGCAGGTATTCCATCAACACCAGCGAATGCTTTTGCTCTTCGAAGAACCACACGCTCATGAAGGCGGAAAAGTCACTGTCGCCGCGGTTGTCGCGCAGGAACATTTCGGTGGCGGGCAGGGCTGACCATTCGGTGATGGCGTTCATCTTGATCGTCAGCGCCTGCTCGTCGGTGAGCTGCGCGGCGTCAAAGCGGGCCCAGGGAATGTCGCTGTCCATGTTCCAGCGCACGGCCTCGAGTTGGCGAAACAGTTCGGGGTAGAGCATCGGTGTTGTTCCTTGCCGGCCTTGTGGTTGGGCCGGGGCCATGTTAACGAAGCCAGCCTTTGCGCCGGAAATACAGGAACGGCGCGGTCACCGAGGCCAGCATCAGCGCCAGCGCAAAGTGGTAGCCCAGCGGCCATTCGATCTCGGGCATAAAGCGAAAGTTCATGCCGTAGATGCTGGCAATCAGCGTGGGCGGCAGCAGCGCCACGCTGGCCACCGAGAAGATCTTGATGATCTTGTTCTGGTTGATGTTGATGAAGCCCACCGTGGCATTCATCAGAAAGTTAATTTTGTCGAACAGGAACGTGGTGTGGCTGTCCAGCGAATCGATGTCGCGCAAGATCTGCCGCGCCTCTTCAAACTGCTCGGCGCTGAGCATGCGGCTGCGCATCATGAAGCTGATGGCGCGGCGCGTGTCCATCACGTTGCGGCGAATGCGCCCGTTCAGGTCTTCTTCCTTGGCAATGGCCGAAAGCGCTTCACCCGCCGCGGTGTCGTCGATGCCCTGCTTCAGCACCGCCGCACTCACCGCTTCCAGCGCGTCGTAAATGCCTTCCAGCGCATCGGCGGAATATTCGGCGTCGGCGTCGTAGAGCTTGAGCAGCACGTCTTTCGCATCTTCAATCAAGGCCGGAATGCGCCGCGCGCGCAGGCGCAACAGGCGAAACACCGGCAGGTCTTCTGCGTGCACCGAAAACAGCACGCCGCGGTGCAGGATGAAGGCCACGCGCACGTTGCGCGGGGTCACGTCGTCATCGATGAGGAAGTCAGACCGGATGTGCAAT
>JAYUPO010000483.1:0-7187 GCA_043760085.1 Burkholderiales bacterium | reverse complement strand
TGCGCAAGCAGCTCAAAGACCCACCCAGGGTGCTGGCCGATGAACTCGGCCCCGCGCCCAAGGGCAGCAACATCTACGAGCGTTGCAACCTGTGGCTGCTGCACAGCGCCCTGGCCTATGGGCAAGACAAGGTGCACTTCATCTGCCTGTGGGACGGCCAGGGCGGCGACGGGCCCGGCGGCACGGCGCACATGTACAACGAAGTCAAGCGCCGCACCGGGCAGGTGCATTGGTTCAAGCCACGGCCGCCGGCCTGAGCCGGCCGCCAGCTCCCCGCCATCAACCCGCACCGCAACACCATGGCCACACGCAAGACCCGAATCGCCACCGCCACCGTACCGCCAGCGCCGCCCGCCTACCCGGTGCCGAAATTCAGCACCCTGGGCGACGACTGGGACCTGGGCGCCGACGGCAGCTTCACGTCGCCCGCGCTCTCAGCCACCCAGCCCGAGCAGATGCTGCTGTTTTCGCAGCGCATCCGCAACGGCGCGATCGAAGCCGACATCACGCCGCTGGAAGCCGGCAAGGGCCGCAACGAAGCGCTTTCGCTCGAAGCTGACCTGGTGTTCCGCTACAGCGGGCCCGATGGCTTTTATTACGCTGGCACCAGCGGCTTTGACAGCAAGTTCTTCATCGCCAAGGTGATGCCCGGGCCTTACTACCAGTTGCGCGAAGCGGTGGGCCGGCGCAGCGTGGTCAAGGCGCGCAAGACGTACCGGCTGCGCGTTGAATTCAACGGCAGCAAGATCATCTTTTTTGAGAACGACGTGCAGCAGCTCGTGCTCATCGACGAGGCCTATTCGGTGGGCCAGGTGGGCTTGCGCACCTGGCGCACGCGCGCGCGCTTCGAGCGCATCAGCGTGCGTGCCGAGCAGCCGAGCTGCTTTCTCATCATGCCGTTCAGCACCGAGCTGAGCTTCGTGCACCGCGTCATCGATGAGGTCGTCACCCGGCACGGCATTCGCTGCGTGCGCGCCGACGAGGTCTACCTGAGCAACCCGGTGATGGACGACGTGAAGCAGCGCATCGCCGCGGCCGATTTGGTGATCGTCGACTTCACCGGCAAGAACCCCAACGTGTACTACGAAGCCGGCCTGGCCGACGCCTGGCGCAAGGACTGGATCGTGCTGGCCCAGGCCAGCGAAGACATGACGTTCGATGTGCGCCACATCCGCAGCATCCGCTACACCAACACCATGGGCGCCGACGTGCGGCTGCGTGAAGAATTGGCCAAGGCGCTGGCCGCGCTGGGGTATCGCGCCGCCTTGGTGTGACGACCCGCCTGCGACCGACATGAGTTCATCTGAATTCAGGCAACGTTCGAAACCTGCTTGACGAAACCTGCTTGACTGATGCCGAGGAGTTCTGCTGTGACCTACTCTGGGCAGTGCCTGTGTGGCGCGATTCGCTATCAACTCCGCGGTGAACCAAAGGTCGTCGCCTTGTGCCATTGCCGCGATTGCCGCCGCAGCGCAGGCGCACCGCTGGTCGCCTGGGCGATGTTTCCCGAGGCCGCTTTGGCGCTGACGAAAGGGCAGCCGAAGTCAATCAACTCGTCGGGGACCGCTGTGCGCAGTTTTTGCCCTGATTGCGGCAGTGGGCTGTTCTACCGCAATGCAGCGGTGCTTCCTGGCATTGTCGACGTCCAGACAGCAACCCTTGATGAGCCTGAGGAACTGCCACCGACGGTGCAAATACAGACGGCTGAACGGCTCAGCTGGATGAAGCACATGCATGAGCTGCCTGAATTCGAGCGCTGGCCGGCGTAGGCCGACGATGGGTTGACAAGGTTGCGGCACGCACTGCGTTGGCGCCCGCACCGAGCCGCCGCGCGGCCGCCGGCGCTTTGGCAATTCGCCTAAGTTGCGTTGCGATTCAGGGCTCGAGCGTCTTCAACGCCCGCCCGTCACATCCACCACCGCCCCGGTGCTGTAGCTCGATGCATCACTGAGCAGCCAGACCACCGCTTGCGCCACTTCGTCGGCGCTGCCGGCGCGCTGCATCGGCACTTGCGGCGCCACTTGTGCGGCGCGGTCGGGCAGGCCGCCGCTGGCGTGGATCTCGGTGTCGATGATGCCGGGGCGCACGGCGTTGACGCGGATGCCCTCGGCCGCCACTTCGCGTGCCAGGCCCAGTGTGAAGGTGTCGATGCCGGCCTTGGCCGCGGCGTAGTCCACGTACTGGCCGGGCGAGCCCAAACGCGCGGCTGCAGACGACAAGTTGACGATGACCCCGCCGCTGCCGCCATGCTTCGTGCTCATGCGCAGCACGGCTTCGCGCGCGCAGACGAACGAGCCGACCAGGTTGATCGCAAACATGCGCGTCAGGCGCGCCACGCTCATGGCATCCACCCGCGCGGGCAGGTCCACCACGCCGGCGTTGTTGACCAGGCCGTGTAGCGCGCCGAATTCGCGGTCCACCTGCGCGAACATCGCCAGCACCTGGGCTTCATCGGCCACGTCGGCCTGCACGGCCAAGGCGCGCCGGCCCAGAGCCTGCACCTGCTGCACCACGGCCTGCGCGGCGGCGGCGTCGCGGTTGTAGTTGACGGCCACGTTCCAGCCGGCCTGGGCGGCGCGCAACGCCACGGCCGCGCCGATGCCGCGGCTGGCGCCGGTGATGATCAGGTTGCGTGGCATGTCTTCAGCTCGCTGGCAAAGGTTCGTTAGCACAGGCCGCCGATGGTAGGCGCCCGAGCGCGACAATCGGCCCATGACGGCCCTTACCAGCACGCCCAACCAGCCCTTGACCGATGCCGAGATGCAGGCCCTGCAGGCGCGGCTTGATGCGCTGCCCGCGCCGCTGCAGCCGCTGGACCTGAGCTCGCTGGACGGCTATTTGTGCGGCGTGTTGCTGCAGCCGCGCACCGTGCCCAGCGCCGACTGGCTGCGCCATGTGGCCGATGTCGACGCCAACGCCGCGCCGCCTGGCGTTGACCTGGCGCCACTGCACGCCCTGGTGCTGCGCCGCCACGCCGAGTTGCGCAACGCGATCGCCCAGCGCCAGTGGTTCGACCCCTGGGTCTACGAGCTTGAAGATGAAGCCTCGCCCAGCGACAGCGTGCTGCCATGGGTGGCCGGCTTCGCCACGGCGATGGCGTTCTTCCCGCAACTGATGCAGCTCGTTTCACCCGAGCTGGTGGAACCGCTGGCCACGCTTTACCTGCACATCGACCGCGACGACCTGGAAGACGCCGACCAGTTGTTCGACGTGATGGACCGCCTGGAGCCGCCCGCCGACATGACCGAGGCGGTGGACGACCTGGTGCGCTGCGTGCTGCTGATGGCCGATGTCTCGTTGCCGCGCAACACGCCACGTGCGGCGCGCGCTGCGGGTGGTGCACGCCGCGCGCGCAAGGCACGAACTTCCTGAACCAGTCCATTAAATAGTGGAGACCAGCATGCGTGTGAGACAAGCCCTTTTGTTCGCCGCCGCATTGGCCGCGGCAGGCCCCACAGCCCGGGCGGCTGACACGGGCAGCCCCGCGCCAGCGGCAGCAGCGGCGGCACGGGCCGAGCCGCTGGCAGCGGCCCGCGCGTTGATCGGCCGCAGCGAATGGGCCGGCGCGCTGCGCGAACTGCGGCGCGTGAACGCCAAGGTCGACGCCGACTGGAACAACCTGATGGGCTATGCGCTGCGCAAGCAGGCACAGCCCGACCTGGCCGGCGCCCAGGCCCACTATGACGCAGCGCTGCGCTTGCAGCCGCTGCACCGCGGCGCGCTTGAATACGCCGGCGAGCTGGCGTTGATGAAGGGCGAACTGGCCGTTGCCGAAGCGCGCCTGGCCAGCCTGGCGCGCGCTTGCAGCGCGGCATGCGAGGAGCATGCCGACCTGCAAAAAGCGATCGAACGCTACAAGTCCAACGGCAACCGCTACCTGCCGTAAAGCCTGCCGCTACGCGCCGTATAGCGTCTGCGCGTGCAGGCCCAGGCCGCGCGCCACGCTGGCAAAGCGGTCGCCGCGCTGCACCTGCGCGCGTGGCAGCGCCGCGGCCATGCGCGCAACCAGGGGGCTCAGGCCGGTGGAGCCGCCGGTGCAGTACAGCACGTCCACCTGTTCGGGCCGGGCACCGGCCAGGGCCAGGGTGTCACTGGCCGCGCGCACGATGCGGTCGAGATCGGCTTCGATGCTGGCCGCGGCCTGCGCCTCGCTCACGTCCACCCCCAGGCCGGGCTCAATCGCGCCCAGGTCGATGTGCGAGCGGCCGGCACCGGCCAATTCGATCTTGGCGCCTTCAGCCGCCGCCGCCAGGGCATGACCCAGGCGCTGGTGCACCACGCTGCTTAGGCGGCGGTGATAGTGCGGCTGGGCATAGAAGTGGCGCAGCGCCTTCAGTTCGGCCTGCCGCGCGGGCGCATACAGGGTGTTGATCAGGTGCCAGGTGGCGAGGTCAAAGTACCAGCCGCTGGGCACCTCGCGCGGCTGTTCGCCCGCGCGCGCCGGCGTGCGGCTGCCCAGGCCCAGCAAGGGCATCACGTTGGCCAGTTCGATGCGGCGGTCGAAGTCGGTGCCGGCGATGTGCACACCGTGGTTGGCCAGGATGTCGCTGCGCCGGTCTGGCCGGCGGCGCCGCTGCGGGCCCACGCGCACGAGCGAGAAGTCAGACGTGCCGCCGCCGATGTCGGCCACCAGCACCAGCTGCTCGGCGCTCAGCGTGGATTCATGGTCCAGCGCGGCGGCGATGGGTTCGTATTGAAACTGCACCTCGGTGAAGCCGGCCTGGCGCGCTGCGGCCTCCAGGGCGGCCTGCGCGGCGGCGTCGCGCTGCGGCTCGGCGTCGACGAAAAAGACCGGGCGGCCCAACAGCAACTGGCTGATCGGGCCCGGCTGCGGCCCGCGCTGCGCTTCGGCCAGGCGCTTGAGGCGGCGCAGGTAGCCCGCGATCACATCCCGGTAGCGCACCGTAATGCCAGTGCCCACTTCGGTGGAATGTTCGACCAGGTTGGAGCCCAGGATGCTTTTCATCGAACGCATCAAGCGCCCGTCCAGGCCCTCGACGTAGGCCGCGATGGCGGCACGGCCATAGCTGCGCAGTGCGTCGTCAAACGGCGCCGCGGGGTCGTTGGCATAGAACACCGCGGTGGGCATGGTGGCCAGGCCGCCTTCCAGCTCGACCAGCCGCACGGCACCTGGCCCGGCGCTCAGCGCCACGGCGGAGTTCGACGTGCCGAAGTCGATGGCGCAGTGCGGCCGCGTCGCTGTGCGTAGCGCGGAGCTGGCCGGATGCGCCGTCAACGCGGGTCCGATGCGCTGGCCGCGGCCGCCGGGCCGGGGCGCACCGGGCCGGCCGCGGTGGGCAACGAAGGCAGCTCGAAGCTGGGCACCTGAGGCTGCGCCTGGAGCAACTGCGGCGTCATGTCGTCGACCGCGGCCAACCACAGCGCGCAGCCCACGGCTGCACTCACGGTGCCCCAGGTCATCACGTTCAGCGTGGATTGCCGCATGGCTTGACGAAGGTGTGTTCGGGCCGGCTGTGGCGCGGGGTCGCGATATTAGTCGCGTTTTGGCCGCGGCTCATCCATCAACATGTGCACGCCGTGCGTGAACTGCGCCGCGACGCACCGGCTTTTCGGCCCACAGCTTTGACGCGCGGGCGCCGAAACTTGAATACAGGGCGCGATGGGGTTGCCCGGTACGCACGGGGTGGTGTGATGGCAGACCTTTCATACGCGGCAAGGTTCTTCGGTTTTGGCCGCGCAGCAACGCCAGCCAGCGAACCCGACCCGGCTGACATGGGCACGGCCTTCGGCCTGGAAATGCGCCTGGACGCCGAAGCATTGAGCGCTGGCGACGCTGACCCCTGCAACCTCGACGACCCCGACGACCCCGAAGCCTGGCTGAAGCGCCTGGGCGCGCCGCGCTCACGCTGACGCCGGCCCGGCCTCAGCGCACCAGCAGCACCGGCACGCTGCAACCTGCCAGCACCTGGGTGGCCACCGAGCCCATCACCAGGTTGCTCAAGCTGCCGCGGCCGTGCGAGCCCATCATCACCAGGCTGAACCTGCCTTTGTCAGCCAGGGCGCTGAGCGTGGGGCCGGCAGGGCCGACCTTGCTGACGTAGTTGGCCTTGATGCCTTGCTTGTCGAAAAAGCTGCGAATCGGCTTGAAGACCTTCTCGGACTCGTCTTGGTAGTACGACATCAGCGTTTCGGTGTCGAGCGCCTTGGCCGCTCGCGGCGGCACGGCAGCGACAGTGTGCGCCACGGTGTAGTCGTGCGCGCCACCCAGCCATTCGTCATGTGCGGCCAGGTAGGCCAGCATGCGCTTGGTGTACTCGCTGCCGTCGGCAGCCACCAGGATGTTCATGATTTGATCTCCAGCAGGGTTGAGCGTTGGGCGTTGGGCCATGCAGTGTGGCAGGGCCGGCCGGGGCTGGATTGTCTTTGATCAAGCTCGCAGCCCGTGAATCAGGCGTCGAGCAGCAGCAGGGGGTCGTACCCCTGCGATTCGCCCTTGCTGGCCAGGCCGCGCGCGGCGCAGACCACGCGGGTGGCGCCGCCGCCATGCGCCACCGTGTAGTCGTGGCGGCAATGCAGGTGGCCGTGCAGCCACAGCGTGGCATAGGGCAGCAAGGCGTCGTCGTTGTTGCAAAAGCTGGCCGTGCCAGGCTGGGCGCCAAAGCGCGGGTCGGCGCTGCGCAGGCTGGGCGCAAAGTGGGTGATGGCCACCGTGCGCTGCCAGCGCCCGCGCGCTGGCTCGGCCAAGGCCTGGGCCAGCCAGGCGCGGCAGAGCAAGGCTTCGTCGCGCACCGCTTGCGCATCAAAGGGTTGGCCGTGGCGGCTGGCTTGCATGATGCGCACGAAGTAGCTGGCGGCGCGCTGCGCCTGGGGGCGACGCTCGGCGCCGAAGGTGTCGAAGTCACTCCAGCGCGTGGTGCCCAGGAAGCGGATCAGCTCGCCACTTTGCGCGCGCAGCACCAGGCTTTCGCGTTCCAGCATGGTCAGGCCCAGGGTCTGGCAGCGCGCGCGCAGGGCGGCACTGGCAAGGTCGAAGTCGCGGCCGTCGAATTCATGGTTGCCGGCGACGAAGATCACCGGCACCGGCCAGCCGGCAAAGTGGCTTAAGCCGGCCCAGGTGGCGTCGATGTCGCCGGCCAGCACCAGCAGTTCCGCCCCCGATGCAGGTTGCGGCATGAAGGCTTCGGTTTCGAGGTGCAGGTCAGACAGCAGTTGCAGCTTCATGCGCC
>JAYUPO010000482.1:0-2827 GCA_043760085.1 Burkholderiales bacterium | reverse complement strand
CTGGCCACCGCTTCCGCCAGCTTCATCCAGGCGTTCGCCAAGATCGGCCTGGTGCCCGATGCCGGTGGCAGTTGGGCGCTGCCGCGCCTGGTGGGCCGAGCGCGCGCATTGGGCTTGGCCATGTTGGGCGACAAGCTCAGCGCGGCAGAGGCCGAACGCATCGGGCTGATCTGGCGTTGCGTTCCTGACGACGTCTTTGCCGGCGAGGTAGCCAGCTTGGCCGCACGATTGGCGGCGATGCCCACGAGCGCCCTGGCACAAACCCGCGCGCTGCTCGATGGCGCGCAAGGCCTGCCGCTGGAGCAAGCGCTGGATGCTGAAACGCGGGTGCAAACCGCCCTGGGCGGGGCGCACGACTATGCCGAGGGCGTGGCCGCGTTTGGCGCCAAACGTGCAGCCGTGTTCAAAGACCGCTGAGCTGTTGCGAATGACTTCAACCGTTAATGCGGCTGCCCGCTCTGCCCAGGAAACGGCAGACCATGTACGCCACGGCATGTGGGCCAACGACCAGGCCTGCCAGGCCCTGGGCATGCAGGTGCTGGCGGTCACGCCCGGTGCGGCCACGCTGAGCATGCCGGTGCGCGCCGACATGCTCAACGGCCATGCCATCTGCCATGGCGGCCTGATCGCCACGCTGGCAGATTCCGCCTTCGCCTACGCCTGCAATTCGTACGACGAGTTGACCGTGGCCTCCAGCTTCGCCATTGAGCTGATGCTGCCCGCCAGGTTGGGCGATGTTCTAACCGCCCACTGCACCGAACAGGCCAAGGGCGGGCGCACCGGGCTGTATGACGCTGAAGTGACCAACCAGCGCGGCGAGCGCGTGGCGCTGTTCCGCGGCCGCAGCTACACCATCAAGGGCCGGCCTGCCGTGCCGGCGCGAGGAGACTGAAACACCATGTCGATGTACCCGCCCCAAACCGCGGCGTTGGAGCCGATTGAAAAGGCCAGCCGCGACGAGATCGGCGCCTTGCAGTTGCAGCGCCTGCGAGCCACGCTGCAGCGCGCCTACGACAAGGTGCCGCACTACCGCGCGGCCTTTGATGCCGCTGGGGTGCACCCCACAGATTGCAAGACCCTGGCCGACCTGGCGCGCTTCCCGTTCACGGCCAAGAAAGACCTGCGCGACAACTACCCCTTCGGCATGTTCGCCGTGCCGCGCGAACAGGTTTCGCGTATTCACGCGTCATCAGGCACCACCGGCAAGCCCACGGTGGTGGGCTACACGGCAAACGACATCGACACCTGGGCCCACCTGGTGGCGCGCAGCATCCGCGCCGCGGGCGGCAAGCCGGGCGACATGGTTCACATCTCATATGGCTACGGCCTGTTCACCGGCGGCCTGGGCGCGCACTACGGCGCCGAGCGCCTGGGCTGCACCGTCATCCCCGTGAGTGGCGGGCAGACCGAAAAGCAGGTGCAGCTGATTCAGGACTTCAAGCCCCACATCATCATGGTCACGCCCAGCTACATGCAGGTGCTGATAGAAGAGTTCGAACGCATCGGCGCTGACCCGCGCGCCATGAGCATCCGCACCGGCATCTTCGGCGCCGAGCCCTGGACCGAAGCCATGCGCCGCGAAATCCAGGCCAAGGCCGACCTCAAGGCGGTGGACATCTACGGCCTGAGCGAAGTGATGGGCCCCGGCGTGGCCAGCGAATGCGTTGAAACGCAAGACGGCCCGGTGATCTGGGAAGACCATTTCTACCCCGAAATCGTCAGCCCCGAAACCGGCGCGGTGCTGCCCGACGGCAGCGAGGGCGAACTGGTGTTCACCTCGCTCACCAAAGAGGCCATGCCCATCATCCGCTACCGCACGCGCGACCTCACGCGGCTGCTGCCGCCCACAGCGCGGTCCTTCAGACGCATGGGCAAGATCGTGGGGCGCAGCGACGACATGCTCATCATCCGCGGCGTGAACGTGTTCCCGACGCAGATTGAAGAGCTGGTGTTGCAGCAAGAGCAGCTTGGTGGCCAATACCAGATCATCGTCACTCGCGACGGCCATTTGGACAACGTGCAAGTGCGCTGCGAACTGGCCCAGGCGCATTTGAATGCCGACCGGGTTGCGCTGGCGCAAACGCTGCAACACCACATCAAAGCCATGATCGGCATCAGCACCCGCGTGAGCGTGGAAGACCCCGAAGCCATTGAGCGCACGCTCACCGGCAAGGCGCGCCGCGCCATCGACAAACGGCCCAAGTAATTACAAACGTTAAGGAACAACCATGTACACCCAAGCCATGGACACGGCAGGCAAGGAAGACGGCCTGGAAGGCAAACCGCTGCGTTCAGCGCAAGAGATGCAATTGCAGGAACGCTTCGATGCGCGCATTGACGCCGGTGATTTCATCGAAGCCAAAGACTGGATGCCCGACAACTACCGCAAGACCTTAACGCTCCAGATCAGCCAGCATGCGCACTCTGAAATTGTGGGCATGCTGCCCGAAGGCCACTGGATCAGCCGCGCGCCCACGCTCAAGCGCAAGGCCATTTTGCTGGCCAAGGTGCAGGATGAAGGCGGCCACGGCCTGTACCTGTATGCCGCGGCTGAAACCCTGGGTACCAGCCGCGACCAGCTCGTCCACGCCCTGCACACCGGCAAAGCCAAGTACAGCAGCATCTTCAACTACCCCACGCTCACCTGGGCCGACGTGGGCACCATCGGCTGGCTGGTCGATGGTGCGGCGATCATGAACCAGGTGCCCATTTGCCGCTGCTCCTACGCGCCGTATGCGCGCGCCATGATCCGCATCTGCCGCGAAGAAAGCTTTCACCAGCGCCAGGGCTTTGATGCGCTGCTGGTGATGATGAAGCAAGGCACCGA
>JAYUPO010000481.1:0-7194 GCA_043760085.1 Burkholderiales bacterium | reverse complement strand
TGTCGGAGCTGGCGCTGACGATCCGCCTGTATGAAGAAGGCCGCAGCGGTGCCGCCATGGAAATAGTGCTCAGCGACATCGGCAAGGAAAAGATGCAGGCCATTCGCATGCTGTCTGACGAGCTGCTGCGGCTGGAATCCGTCAGCGTGGCGCAGGGCCGGCAGGATGTCTATCACACGCTGCTGCTCAGCCGCATCGGCATCGCCGCGCTCAGTGTCTTGAGCTTGCTGGCGCTGGTGCTGTTCCTGCGCTCGAGCGCGGCGCTTGAAGAGCAGCAGCGCGAGCAACAGCGCCGCGTGCGCGCCGAGCGCGACCGCCTGGAGTCTGAAGTCGCCTTGCGCACCACCCAGCTCACCGAGCTGATGCATCACCTGCAAACCGCGCGCGAAGATGAACGCAACCGCCTGGCGCGCGACCTGCACGACGAGCTCGGCGCCCTGCTCACCTCGGCCAAGCTCGACGCCGCGCGCATCCGTTCGCGCCTGGCCGGCAGCGCCCCGGAAGCGCAGGAGCGCCTGGCGCACCTGGTCGACACCTTGAACAGCGGCATCGCCTTGAAGCGGCGCATCATCGAAGACCTGCGCCCCTCGGCGCTGAGCAACCTGGGCCTGGGCGCCACGCTTGAAATCCTGGCGCGTGAGTTCGCCGCCAGCTCCGGCATCAAGGTGCATTGCGCGATTGAGCCGGTGCTGCTTGAGCCCACCGCCGAGCTGGTGATCTACCGCATGGTGCAAGAGGCGATCACCAACATCACCAAGTACGCGCGGGCGAAGAACGTCTGGATCAGCCTGGGCGCTCAGGGCGGCCAGGCGCAGGCCGTGGTGCGCGACGACGGCGTGGGTTTCATCACCGGTACGCCCACGAGTTCCGCGCACGGCTTGCTGGGCATGCACTTTCGCGTCGAGGCCGAAGGGGGCGCGCTGAGCGTCGAATCCGCCCCGGGCCAGGGCACGGCCATCCGGGTGACGCTGCCGCTGGCCAAGGTCGGCAGCGAAACGCACGCCGCCTGACGGCACGTTAACCGGGCTGTCAGGCCGACAACCCGGCGGCGACCCGAATGGCCGCGGCGCGCCACGTTGTGGGCACTGTCCTACAGCGCACAAAGGGCCCGCACTACAGGCGCTTGGCCGGCTGGCTGATCGTTGTCAAAGCGCTGCATGGGCACACTGGCTAAGCTTTCAAATACGGCCGCGCTGCGCAGGCCAAGCCACTTGGCTCGACGCTGTGCTGCTTGACGCGGCCCAACTCAGGAGTGATCAAAATGTTGCACTACGCTGTCGTTTTCTTCATCATCGCCATCGTTGCCGCGTTGTTCGGTTTTGGCGGCATCGCCTCCAGCGCCGCGGGCATTGGGCAGATACTGTTCGTCGTCTTCGCCATCCTGGCGGTGGCGAGTTTCGTGTACGGCCTGATGCGCAAGGCGTGATGCGCAAGGCCTTGCGCGCAAGGCCTGAGGCGCAAGTTCTGTCGTACGTTCACCTCCAACCCTCACCGAGACCCACCATGAACCAGCCCAAGCCCTTCGAGTCTTCCAGCAACCTGGCCGACCAAGCCGCGCAGTCCGCGCAGCAGGCCATTCAATCCACCCAACGCGCCGCCAACGCCGCGCTCGAAGGGTTGGCCACCGGCGTGCAAGACATGCGCGCCCAAGCCGCGCCCATCTTGGAGCGCGCCCAGGAACAGGCCAGCGCGCTGGCGCAGCGCAGCGTCGATGCGGTGCGCGACAGCACGCGCCACCTGCGCGACCAAGCCCAGCATGCCAGCGAAGTCACCACCGACTACGTGCGCCACGAACCCATCAAGGCCATGCTGATTGCCGCGGCCTGTGGCGCGGCGCTGATGGCGCTGGTCAGCCTGGTCAGCCGCTCACGCAGCCACGACTGAACCCGCGTGCCCAGCACCCTGTCGTCGTCGTGATGCACCCCCTGTTGCAACTGCTGGTCACGCGGCCAGGTCTGTTGGTCGACCATGCCGAGGGCTACGCCGAGCTGTTTGGTTCGCAGATGGCCAGCGCCACGGCGGCGTGGAAGCAGCGGGTGTTGCTGCTCGCCGCCGGCCTGGGCTGCCTGGGCGTGGCGGTGGTGCTGGCCGGTGTGGCCGTGATGCTGTGCGCCATCGCACCGCCTCTCAGTACCGCTGCACTGTGGGTGCTGGTCGCCACGCCGCTGGTGCCCGCCGCGTTGGGCCTGGGCTGCTTGTTCGGCGTCCGGCACAGCGCGCAGGCCGATGCATTCGGCAGCCTGCGCCAACAGGCGCGGGCCGACCTGGCTTTGCTGCGCGAGGTGATGGCGTCATGAGCGCCCCAGCCTGAGGTACACCAATGAGCGATGAATTCAAACATCTCGATGCAACCGCGCCGGGCGATCTGGCCGCGCAAGCCTGCGCTCGCCTGGAACGTTCGCGTCAGACCATCCGGCAAAGCGTGCAGCACAACCAGGCCGAGCGCCAGGCGGCGCAGCAAGCGCGTGCCAGCGGTTCGCCCGCCGCCTGGTTCAGCCTGGTCAAGTCACTGCCCGGCGTTGATTTGCTCTTGGCCGCCGCGCAGCAGTGGTGGACGCAGCACCCGTTGCACCGCGCGGCCAGCGCCTTGAACGCGGCCACGCGCAGCAGCGTTCAACCCGTGGCCCAGCGTCACCCCTTCGTGTTGCTGGGTGCGGCCGTGCTGGCGGGTGCGGTGCTGGCGCGGTTTGCGCCCGTGCGCCGCTTGTTCACGCCCGCTCTGCTGGCCGGCATGCTGCCGCCGTTGCTGCACAAGCTGGTGGCCAAGGCGCCGCCGCAAGGCTGGTTGGCGGTGCTGGCTTCGCTGGCGCAGATGTCCAGCGCCAGGCCAGCGGCGCCACCGGCTGCCATGTCTGCCTCACCACCTGGCCCCGTAAGCGGGCCAGCGGCTCAGGCTCAGTCAGCATCCGCTTGATTGAAGAAAGCGTACCCGCTTTGTTGGCGCTTCGCGCGCAGCATCGCGGCGTCGGCGCAGTCCAACAGCGCAGCGGCGGTGTCGCCGTCAGCCGGGCAGCATGCAATGCCGATGCTGGGCTGAACGTTCAGGTGAAGCGGCCCCAGCACACACGGCATGGCCACCACGTCAAACAACTTGCTCGCCAGTTGCCTGATCTGCGCCGGGTTAGCCGGGCCACTGATCAGGCAGGCGAATTCGTCGCTGCCAATGCGGCTCACCATGTCGTCTGCGCGCACGGCGCGGGCCAGCCTGGCGCCCACCACGCCCAGCAATTCATCGCCCACGCTGCGGCCGTGCGCCGTGTTGATCGCTTTGAACCCATCCAGGTCGATGTACAACAAAGTGGTGGTTCGAGCTTGCGGCGCGGCGCACGCCAGCGCACGCTCGAGGTGCCTGCTGAATACCGCGCGGTCGGGCAGCGTGGCCAGGCCGTCGCGTGGCGCTTGGTCGTGCAAGCGGCGTTGTTCACCGACCGCATGCGCCTGCTCGTTGCGCGCGTGCAGCAGCGCAGCATGGGCTGCTTGGATATCGCGTTCCCGGCCATCACGGCGGTTGAATTCATTCGCCAGCGTGTTTTGCAGTTGGTCGAGCGCCAGCACGCACTCCAGCACGGTGGATTGCAAGCGAGCTGCGCCGTGAATCACCTGCGCGTACGGCAGCGGCAGTGTGCTCATGGATTCAGCCACGGTCAGGCGCAGCCGCTCCATCACCGCGCTCAACAGGTCGTGCCAATCTTCCAGCGCAACGTCGGCCATGGCGTCGTGAAGAGCCAGGTGCCGTTGCAGCTCGGCGCTCACCGCCACGTGTGAGCGCGCCGCCATGCCGCCTTGCACCAGCGGCTGTGCCGGGTTGGTACCCGGGTTGGCAGCGGTGCGCTCAGTCAGCAAGCCGAAGCTCAGGGTCACGGCTGGCGCAGCAGGCCAGCCAGGATGGATCTGGGCGGACAGCCGGCGCGAGCCCATAGGCAGTGGGCGCAAAAAACTGTCGACATGAATCACCTGCGCAGCAAGCTGCGTGCCGCTTTCGCCGTTGCCACCATGGCCGCCATTGCTGCCGTTGCTGCCGTTGCTGCCGTTACTGTCATTCGCGCCGTGGGGCGAGCCAAGGTTCGCAGCCTCGGTGCTGTGGGTCTGCGCTGCGCCATCAAGCGTGGCGGCTGGCGCCGAGGCGGCTGCGGTGTGGCCCTGCGTGGCGGGTGATGCGGTCGGTGCTGATTGCTGTACTGGGCTTGTCATGCCTGGTTCCCGGTTCGGCTGCGGTGCGAAAGGCGCATTTCAGCCCGCCGTGGCCCTACCGTCTGTACGGCAACGCACAGTGCTGGTGAGCGACAAGCTCTACAGCCAGTATTCCCAAGCCCGGGCAAAGATTTCCTTCGCGCGCAGCGCCAGCGAGCGGCGCTGCCAGGTGGCCAGGTCGATGGCCCGCGAGGCTGCCAGGTCGCGCTCGAACATGGCGTGCACCTGGGCACCGAACTTCGCGCCCAGCACCACGGCGTTGAGCTCGTGGTTGTGCACAAAGCTGCGCCAGTCGAGGTTGGTCGAGCCCACGCTGGCCCACACACCGTCAACCAGCGCGGTCTTCGCATGCAGGATCACACCGCTGCGCTCGTACACCTTCACCCCGGCTTGCAGCAAGCGCTCGTAGTGGCTGCGCCCGGCATGGAACACCAGCCACGAATCGGTCTGGCTGGGCAGGATCAGCTTCACGTCCACGCCGCGCGCCGCCGCGCCTTCCAGCGCCAGCAGCAACTGCGGGTCAGGCGCGAAGTAGGCGTTGGTCAGCAGCACACTGGTTTCAGCGCTGACCAGGGCCGACAGCAGCGTGGCATAGATCTGGCTGTAAGGCTCGGTGGGTGAACTGCCGATGGCGCGCACCACCAGGTTGCCGGCCTGCTGCGCCGGCGGGAAGTAGCGCCGCGGCGGCAGTGCCGCGCCGCGCTGTTCAGCCCAGGTGGCCAGGAACATCTTTTGCAACTCGGCCACCACGGGGCCACGCAGTTGCAAGTGGGTGTCACGCCAGGCGGGCTCGGCGGGCTCGGTGCTGGTGCCCCGGCGCTGCCTGGCCGAGCCGCCCGAATACACGCTGCTGACGTTGATGCCACCCAGGAACGCCACCTGGCCATCGACGATGAGCAGCTTGCGGTGGTCACGCTGGTTCAGCTCCCAGCCCCGGCGCGCCTGCAGCGGGTTCACGGGGTTGAACTCGAGCACCTTCACGCCGCTTTCCACCAGCGCCTGGAAGAATGTGTCGGGCGTGCCCAGCGTGCCCACGCTGTCGCGAATGAGGTGCACCGCCACGCCCTGGCGCTGCTTGTTGATGAGCGCCCGGGCAAAGCGCTGGCCCACCTCGTCGTCGTCGAAGATGTAGGTTTCCATGTTGATGTGGTCGCGCGCGGTGTCGATGGCGGCGAACATCGCACGGTAGGTGGCCGGGCCGTCTTGCAGCAGCACGGCGTCGTTGCCAACGGTCAAGGGGCCGTCGGCAACGGCTTCTTCAATGGCCAGGTGGCGCTCGAAGATGTCGGTGGGCGTGCCGCGTTTTTGCAGCCGCGCCAGCACCGCCTGGCTTTGCGCGGCCGACAGCGGCCCGCGCACGCCGACCAGCTGCACCGCCGTGGGCGGCGCGTCGCGCGGGCTGGGCAGCGTGGGCAGGGCAATGGGCCCGCCGGCACAGCCGGGCAGCGCCACCAGCAGGCCCAGCACCAGCGCGGCGCTGGTCAACGCGCGCCGCATCAGTTGCCGGCCGGCGTGGCCTTTGATGGCGTCACAGGCGGCCCATCAATAACAACACGACCACCACCAAAACCACCAGGCCCAAGCCGCCGCTGGGGCCGTAGCCCCAAGCGCGACTGTGCGGCCAACTGGGAAAGGCGCCGATCAACAGCAGGATCAGAACGATCAACAAAATGGTGCCCAGGCTCATGAGTGGCTCCTAGAGGTGGTGGTGTTGGAAACCCGCACGGCGCCGCCGGCGGCACGCATGGTCACTTCGGCGGCGTGGCCGCACTGGCCGGTGTTTCCGAGGCCATGGGCATGACCACGACCACGCCGCTGTCGCCTGGCTTGCCGGTGCTTCCGGTGGCCCCGGTGCTGCCCGTGCTGCCAGTGGCCCCCGTGGGCCCGGCCGGCCCCGGCACGACCACGGGTGCGGGTGCGGGTGCGGGTGCGGCGGGCACGTTCACCACCGTGGGTTTGTCGCAGGCCAGCAAGCCGGCGCTGGCCAGCAGGGCACAGATCAATGAGGACGGTTTCATGTCAATTCCTTCGCAGTGGGGCAAGTGGCGCGTGCGGCGCCCGGAGCGCGGCGCAACCCGAGGCGGCGCCATTCAGTGCACGCACCAGCGTACGGGTCGACGTGTGGGAGTTCGGTGCGCTGGCGCACACTGCGGCGATTTCCTTCAAACCTTCGGCGGCACAGCGCACTGGCCGCCGCACCGGCACCGGCACCGGCATCACGCCGCCTGCATCACGCCGGCTGCACCACGCCGGCTGCATCACGCTCGCTGCATCACGCTCGCTGCATCACGCCCGCTGCATCACGCTCGCATAAGCCAGGCGGTCGGCCGCATAACAGCTGCATGCAGCGGCCTCCAGGCCAGCGCGGTCCAGCACATGCAGCTCGCCGCGTGCGTACTCGATCAAGCCACTGCGTTGCAAGCCGCCCGCGGCGCCGGTGATGCCGACCCGGCGCACGCCCAGCATGTACGCCAGGAACTCATGGGTGACGTGAAAGCGTTCACTGTGGGCGCGGTCCTGGCTCATCAGCAGCCAGCGCGCCAGGCGCGGGCCGATGCGGTGGAAGCGCAGGCACGCCGCCGACGACGTGAGCTGCCCCATCAGCACATACAAGTAGCGGTGCAGCACACGTTGCAAGGCCGTGCTGCGCGCCAGCTCCTTGCGAAACGGCGCCGTGGCCACGCGACAGGCGTGCCCCGGGCCCTGCACCAGGGCATGCAAGGGTGCGGTGGCCACCCCTTGCGCCAACTGCGCACCCAGCATGCCTTCGTTGCCGACCATGCCCACCTCCAGGCTGGGTTTGCCGTCAACCAGCGTCAGCAGGGATATGAAGCCTGTAGTGGGAAAGTAGACATGGCGGGTGGCCTGCCCGGGTTGGCACAACACCTCGGCCAAGACCAGTTGGACAGGTTCACACAGGGCGAGCAAGCGCAGCCGATCTTGCCGCGGCAGCATGTTGATGAGTTGGTTTTCCACGCTGCCCGCAGGGCGCTCCAGGGGTCT
>JAYUPO010000480.1:0-2829 GCA_043760085.1 Burkholderiales bacterium | reverse complement strand
TTCTGGCCATCAAAGCGATGCGGCCAGGGCGGCCAGCATCTTCACATTTTCTTCGGGAGTGCCCACCGTCAAGCGCAGGCAGTTGGCCAGCAAGGGGTGCAGGGGCGACACATTCTTCACCAGCACGCCGCGCGCCTTCATGCCCGCGAAGGCACGCGCGGCGTCGGGCACACGAGCCAGGATCATGTTGGCCTGGCTGGGGAAGGGCTGCACACCGGGCAAGGCCTTCAGCTTGCCTTGCAAGGCGTCGCGCTCGCTGCGGATGGCGGCGGCCTGGCGCGCGAATTCATCGGCATGCTCCAGCGCAAACAGCGCCGCCTCGGCATTGAGCACACTCACGTTGAACGGCGGGCGCAGCTTTTCAACTTCATTGACGACCTCGCTGCGGCCGATCAGGTAACCGATGCGCACACCCGCCAGGCCAAACTTGCTCATCGTGCGCATCAGCAGCACATGCGGGTACTGCTTGAGCCATGGCAAGGCATCGGCATGGGCGAAGGGCTGATAGGCCTCGTCCATGCACACCAGGCCCTCGACGCGGGCCATGGCCTGAATCAGCCGCTCGATCACCCCCGCATCCCACAGGTTGGCCGTGGGGTTGTTCGGGTAGGCCAGGTACAGCAGGCTGGGCTGTTCGGCTTCAATGGCGGCGAGCATGGCGGCTTCGTCAAGCTCGAAGTCCGCCGCCAGCGGCACGCCGATGAAACGAATGCCTTGCAGCGCCGCGGCCATGCCGTACATCACGAAGCCAGGCAGCGGCGCCATGATGGCCGCGCCCGGCACATCCAGCGCCAGCGCCAACATCGAAATCAGCTCATCTGAACCGTTACCCAGGGTCAGCGCGCAGCCTGCTGGCATGCCGGCAAAGCGCGCCAGCGCGGCGCGCAGGTCGTCACCGCGCTCGGCGGGGTAGCGGTTCAGGGCCACGGCGCCCAGGCGTTCGCCCAGCTCGCGCTGCAAGGCCAGCGGCAGCCGATATGGGTTCTCCATGGTGTCGAGCTTGACCAGCCCGGCGCTGGGCTGCACGGCGTAGGCGTGCAGGGAGCCGATGTCGCGCCGAATGACGCGTTGGATGGTGGCGGGCAAGTCGGTGAGATCAGTCATGCGGGCGAGGCATCGAGCAGCTCAGGCCCGACGCGAAATGGGTTAACGATGCGCAAGCTGTCAACTCGCAACTCGTGTTGAAGATCTTCCGTGAGCAACATCGCGCAGCCCTGTTGCTGCGCGGCGGCCACCATCAAGGCGTCCCAATAGTTGAACTGAAATCGATCTTGTAAGGACCAAGCCAGATCAACCGTTTCGTCGTCCACCGTCCAGTGTGCCCACGCGCGGTAGTGCTGCACCATCGAACGCGCTTCCAGTGCGGGCAAGCTAGGCGCCACGCGCCGCAGGTTGGCGTACAGCTCGTGCAGCACCTGGCTGCTCAGGCGGCCGATATCGTCGCGCCAACACCGTTGCAACCAGCTTTCGGCCACTTGCTTTTTGCCTGCATTGCGCGGGTCTTGCGAGTACAGCAAGACATTGGTGTCAACGAAAACGGTCAAGGCGCTCGGCATAGATCTCGTCGCGAGTGAGGTAGGGGCCTTCAAACGGCAAGGCCTTGAATTTCAGAGCCTCCTGCATGGCTCGGTTGTAGGCATCGTCGCGGCCCATTTTTTCGGCCAACATTTCACCCACCAAGCGCGATACGCTGGTGTTGCGCCGCGCCGCTTCCATGCGCGCCCAGTCGGCCACGTTGTCTTCCATCGTCACCGTCACGTTTTTCATGTCGTCTCTTTCACGAAGTCAGTGCAACACTATTTTCGTGCTACACGAATTTCGTGTCAATTCCGGAGCCGCATTTCTGCCGCGCGCGCATGGGCCTGTAGCCCTTCGCCGTAGGCCAGCTCCGCGGCAATGGGTCCAAGAAAGTTTGCGCCCGCTTCGCTTACTTCAATGATGCTGCCGCGCTTCTGAAAGTCGTATACCCCCAGCGGTGAGCTGAAACGTGCGCTGCCCGAGGTGGGCAGAACGTGGTTCGGCCCGGCACAGTAGTCGCCCAGGCTTTCGCTGGTGAAGGCGCCCAGGAAGATGGCGCCGGCATGCTTGAGCAGCGGCTCCCACTGTTGCGGCTGGCGCGAACTCACTTCCAGGTGCTCGGGCGCGATGCGGTTGCTGATGGCACAGGCCTCTTCCATGCTGCGGGTGTGGACAAGCGCGCCGCGCCCTTCAAGCGAGGCGCGAATCACCGCATGGCGCGGCATGCCAGGCAGCAGGCGCTGCATCGCGGCGTGCACCGCATCGAGGTAGGCCGCGTCAGGGCACAGCAGGATGCTTTGGGCCAATTCGTCATGCTCGGCCTGGCTGAACAAGTCCATGGCTACCCAGTCGGGCGGTGTGCTGCCGTCAGCCAGCACGAGTATTTCGCTCGGCCCGGCGATCATGTCGATGCCCACCTGGCCAAACACGCGCCGTTTGGCGCTGGCCACGTAGGCATTGCCCGGGCCGGTGATCTTGTCGACCTTGGCCAAACTGGCCGTGCCATAGGCCAGCGCGGCCACCGCCTGCGCGCCGCCGATGGTGAACACCCGGTGCACGCCGGCCACGTGCGCCGCGGCCAGCACCAGGGCGTTGCGTTCACCGCGCGGCGTGGGCACGACCATGATGACTTCGCCCACACCGGCCACCTGGGCCAGCACGGCGTTCATCAACACACTGGACGGATACGCCGCCTTGCCGCCGGGAACGTAGATGCCCACCCGGTCGAGCGGCGTGACCTTCTGGCCCAGCAGGCTGCCGTGTTCGTCGCGGTAGCTCCAGCTGCGCCCGCACTCGTGCAGCTGGCGCTCG
>JAYUPO010000479.1:0-2830 GCA_043760085.1 Burkholderiales bacterium | reverse complement strand
GAGCTACTGCGACTGGCCCGGCCCCGGCATACCGCGGGCCTGGGCCGTGCTGCAAGAGCTGCGCCAAACCTGGCGCGCTCGGGTGGAGCTCATCCCGGCATCGCTGGCTGCGGTGGACCTGCTGGCCGATGCAAAGCAGGCCGACACCCTGGCCCGTGCGGTGGCCGAAGGCGGCGGCGTGCTCGGCGTGTTTGCCTACCCGGCGCCGCATGTGCCGGCGCTGATTGCAGCGGCGGTGAAGCTGGCCGCGCACTTCGGGCTGCCGCTGGACTTTCATGTCGATGAACACCTGGAGCCGCCACAGTCCAACCTGCTGGCCGTGGCGCAGGCCGTTGCCGAACACGCCTGGGGCGCGCGCACGTTGTGCGGCCACGCCTGCCGGCTCTCAGCCATGCCGGTTGACGAACGCCATCACACATTGGCTGCATTGGCCGCAGCCGGCGTCGCCCTGGTGGCGTTGCCTTACACCAATCTGTACCTGCAAGACAGCACGCCTCAGGGCCCGCGCCGCGCACCACAAAGGCGCGGCCTGCTGCCGCTGCACGAGGCACGCGCCCATGGCCTGGCGCTGGCTTTGGGCAGCGACAACCACCGCGATGTGTTCTTCCCGGCCGGCGATCTCGACCCCCTGCAGACGCTGGCGTTGGCCGCCCTGGCCGGCCAGCTCGATGACCCGCTGGCGCAGTGGGCCGACACCATCACCACCACGCCCGCGCGCCGCCTCGGCCTGGCCTGGGACGGCGTGCTGCGCGCCGGTGCGCCCGCCAACCTGGTGCTGCACCCGGGGCGCTATTCGTCTGAGGTGATGTCCCGCGTGAGCCACGGCCGTGTCGTGCTGCGTCATGGCCAGGTGCTGGCGCCTGCCGATGCAGCGCTGCCTGAGTTCCGCGAACTCGACCATTTGCGAAGAGCCGCATGAACCACGCCACGCAGGGCATTCCAGCCGCGCCTTCCCTGCGTGCGCAAGACCATGGCCTGCGCGCCGATGTCGACTGGGCGCAGGTGGCGCGTGAACTGCACGGGCTGAACCTCATCACCGCGCCGCGCCCGCGCCAATTGCTGTCGCGCGACTACTACTGGTACAGCCCCATCCTGGGCCAGCAGCTCGATGCCTGCCGGGCCGACCTGGTGGTGCGCCCCAGCACCGAGGCGGAAGTGATGCGCATCGCGGCGGTGGCCGCACGCCACCGCCTGCCGCTCACCGTGCGCGGCGGCGGCACCGGCAACTATGGCCAGTGTGTACCGCTGGCCGGTGGCCTGGTGCTCGACACCACCGAGATGGTGCGGGTGCTCGACATCCAACCTGGGCGCTGCACCGTGCAGGGCGGCGCCAGGATGATGGACATCGAACTGGCCGTGCGCGAAACCGGCCAGGCCCAGCGCATGTGGCCCAGCACCTGGCGCGTGGCCACCATCGCCGGCTTCATCGCCGGCGGCTTTGGTGGCGTGGGCAGCATCCGCCACGGCGTGTTGCGCGACAGCGGCAACCTCTTGCGTTGCCGCGTCGTCAGCGTCGAACCCGTGCCACGGGTGATTGAACTCTTCGGCGACGACATCCAGAAGGTGCACCACGCCTACGGCACCAACGGCATCATCACCGAGGTTGAAGTGGCGCTGTCACTGGCGGTTGATTGGGTGCATGTGATTGCACTCTTCCCGCACTACCGCCAGGCGCTGGATTGCGCCACTGCGGCCAGCACGCCTGAGTTGCCCACCTTCTTGCTGTCGGCGCTGGACCGCCGCTTTGCGCCCTATTACTCGATGCTGGGTGCGCGCTTCCCCACCGGCCGGCATGCGTTGTTCGCGATGGTGCACCCACAGGCCGTGCCGGCCTTTGAAGCCGTGGTGGCGCGCCACGGCGGCAGCCTGTCGCTGGCCATGACCGAAGCCGCGCTGGCACAGATGGGGCTGCCGCCGGCCTATGAGTGCGCCTACAACCACACCACGCTGCAGGTGCTGAAGGCCGACCGCAGCTTCACCTACCTGCAGGTGGCCTACCCGACACCGTTTGATGCGGCACTGATCGAGCGCCAGATGGCGCGCTGGGGCAATGAGGTCTGGCAGCACCAGGAATTTGCGCGCATGCATGGCCAGTACGCCACCTTCGCCATCCTGCTGGTGCGCTGGACCACGGCCGAACGCCAGTACGAGCTGATACGCCAGATCGAAGCCGATGGCTGCACGGTCTTCAACCCCCATGTTGTCACCATCGAAGACGGTGGCATGAAAACCATCGACCCGATGCAGATCGAATTCAAGAAGCAAGTCGACCCCTGCGGCCTGATGAACCCCGGCAAGACTCGCGGCTGGTCGCCGGAGATGGCTCGCCGCTGACTTCAACGCTCACTTCAACGCCCACCCCCTTCACAACGGAGAGAACGATGAACCTGACCCGACGCATCCTGACGCTGGCATTGCCCCTGGCCGCCGCCGCATTGCCTGCCATCGCACAAGACAAGGTGGTGTTCGCCACCAACTGGCGTGCCCAGGCCGGCCATGGCGGCTTCTACCAGGCGGTGGCCGACGGCACCTACAAAAAGTACGGCCTGGAGGTCGACATCCAGCAAGGCGGCCCGCAGGTGAACAACCGGCCCATGCTGCCCATCGGCAAGATTGATTTCCTGATGACCGGCAATCTGCTGCTCACCTTCGACCAGGTGAAAAACGGCGTGCCGATCACCGTGGTGGGCGCCATCTTCCAGAAAGACCCGCAGGCCATCATCGCCCACCCCGGCCAGGGCCTGGACAAGTGGGAAGACGTGAAACAGGCCAAGACCGTGCTCGTCAGCAAAGACGGCCAGTTCAGCTTCTGGCAGTGGATGAAGGCCGA
>JAYUPO010000478.1:0-7202 GCA_043760085.1 Burkholderiales bacterium | reverse complement strand
GCCTGGATCTGATCGAACGCCTGAGTGCGCGCGGCCTGGCGCAGTTTCCGCGCCAGCATGAATGGGGCACGAGTGCCGCGGCCATTCGGCGCTGGACGCGCTGGGGCGCCTTCGACTTCCACACACAGCACAAGCCGCACCCGATCGTCTTCGCCGCTGCCTTCGATCCCGACGGCTGGAAGCGCGCCGCGCTGGAGATGGTGGCGGAGCACAAGGTTGAGTTACGCCTGCATTCCTGGTTCTCTCATGCGTTGGTTGATGACGGCTGCATGCGCGGCGTGGTGTGCGATACGAAAGGCGGCCGCCAGGCCATCCTCGCGCAGGTTGTGATCGACGCCACCGGCGACCTCGACGTGGCGGCCAGCGCCGGCGCGCCGCACAGCGGCGGCGCCTACATGCTGACCACCGTGTTTCGCCTGGGCAATGTCGACACCGATGCCGCCGAGCGCTTTGAGCATGAAGAGCCAGAAGCCTTCGCGCGCATTGACAAAGAAGTGAAGCAGCTCATCGGCGGCAGTTGGGCCCATTGGTGGCTGAAGACGCCGCTGCCCGGCGTGGTGTGGTGCAACTGCCCGCACATGACGGGTCTGGACGGCCTGAAGGTGGAAGACCTCACCCGCGCCGAGGTGCAGGGCCGCGAGCACATTCACCAGGCGGTTAGCCATGCGCGCCAGCACATGCCGGGCTTCGGGCGCGCGGTGGTCATCGACGTGGCGCCGCAGACCGGCGTGCGCCAGACGCGCATGCTCGAAGGCGAGGTCATCATCACCAAGGAAGACCTGCTGCAACGCCGCCGCTTCCCCGACGCCGTGGCGCGCGGGCGTGACTACACCACGCCCTACCGCGCGCTGCTGCCCAAAAGCGCGGAGAACCTGCTGGTGGCCGGCAGGCACTATTCGGCCACCGCCACGGCACAGAAGATGTCGCGCGAAATTCCACCTTGCATGGCCATGGGCGAAGCCGCGGGCGTGGCGGCGGCGCTGGCGCTGCAGGGCAACGTGACGGTGCGCAACGTCGATGTGCGGCGGCTGCAAGACCTGCTGCGCGCGCAAGGTGCCGACCCGGGTGACCAGAGCGGGCCCAATGCCGATGTGCCGGCGCTTGCTGTGGCGGCGGCGGCAGAAATCAACCAAAGAGAGTCCGCATGAGCACAGCCTTAACCGAAGACATCACTTTGACGACTACCTTGCCCCCTACCTTGCCATTAGCCGGCATCCGCGTCATCGACTTCACCCAGGTGATGATGGGCCCGGTGTGCACGCAAATGCTCGGCGACTACGGCGCTGATGTCATCAAGATCGAACGCGCCGGCGCCGGTGACTTGAGCCGCTCAACCTTCCCGCCCCAAGACGGCATCGACAACCCGGTGTTCTGCAGCCTGAACCGCAACAAGCGCAGCGTGGCGCTGGACTTGCGCGACGCCGCGCAGATGGCCGCCGTGAAGGCGCTCATCACGGATGCCGACGTGGTGGTGAACAACTTTCGCGCCGGCGTGATGGACCGCATGGGCCTGGGTTATGACGCTTGCCGCCAGCTCAACCCGCGCATCATCTACGCCGTGGGCACCGGCTTCGGCGAGACCGGCCCCTATGCCCACAAGGGCGGGCAAGACGTGCTGGCCCAGGCGATGAGCGGCGCAATCGCCCGCAAGGCCGACCCTTCGCATCCGCTGGCCACCTACCCGATCGCGCTGGCCGACTATGCGGCCGGCATGCACATGGTGCAGGGCATCTTGCTGGCGCTGCTGCACCGTGCACGCACCGGCGTCGGCCAGAAGATCAGCGTTTCGCTCTACAACTCCATGCTGGCCATGCAGATGCAGGAAGCCGCCATGATCCTGATGCGCGACACCGAGGTGAACTGGGCCGCCATGCCGTTGTCGGGCGTGTTTGAAACGGCCGATCAGCCGCTGGTGCTGGTTGGTGCGTTCAAGGCCAACCCGTTGCGCGACATCTGCGCGGCGCTAGAGCTGCCCGACCTGTCGCTCGATGCGCGCTTTGCCAACCTGGAAGCGCAGTTCGCGCACAAGGCCGAGCTGCAAGGCCAGTTGCGCGCCCGCTTCAAGACCCAGGGCCGCGACCATTGGTTGCAGCGCCTGGAAGCGCAAGATTTGCTGTGCGCACCGGTGCGCGACATGCGTGAAGTGCTGGTGGACCCGCAGACGCTGCACAACCAGATGATCCTGAACGGCACTGCGCCCGAGCACGCGGCGTATCGCTTCATCGCCAGCCCGATTGCGATGTCAGCCGCGCCCACCGGCCTGCGCCGCGCACCGCCGCGGCTGGGCGAGCACACCGATGAGGTGCTGGGCGAAGTGCGCACCGCCAAGAAGGCCGGCTCATGACGAACGTTAACTTCCAGGTGGCCGACCATGTGGCCACGGTCACGCTCAATCGGCCCGAGGTGATGAATGCGATTGACCTGGCCACCGAAGCCGAATTGCAGCGCATCTGGGCCGAGCTGGAGCAGCGCCGCGATGTGCGCGCGGTGGTGCTCACCGGCCAGGGCGAGCGCGCTTTCTGCACCGGCGCAGACATGAAAACACCTTCGAAAGCGCCACCGCTGAAAGGCGTGGACTACTGGGCCGCGGCGCGCCCCGGCGGCTTCGGCGGCATCGCGCTGCGCGAAACGCTCAACGTCCCGGTCATTGCGCGGGTGAACGGCTATGCGCTGGGCGGCGGCTTCGAAATGGTGCTGGGCTGCGACCTGGTGGTGGCCTGTGAAGACGCCAGCTTCGGCCTGCCCGAGCCGCTGGTGGGCCGCATGCCGCTGGACGGCGGCATGGCGTTGTTGCAGCGGCAAATTCCGTATCGGCAGGCCATGGCCATGCTGCTCACCGGCACGCGCATCAGCGCGCGGCGGGCACTCGAGGTCGGCCTGGTGAACGAGGTGGTGCCGCGCGCCGAGCTCGACGCCGCCGTGGCGCGCTGGGTGGCGCAGGTGCTGGCTTGCGCGCCGCTCGCGCTGCAAGGCATCAAGCAAATGGTGCGGCTCACCGGCTCGCTGCCGCCGGCCCAGGCGCAGGCGCTGCGCCTGCCGGCGGTCATGGCGGCGCTGCAAAGCGAAGATGCCAACGAAGGCGTGCGCGCCTTTCAAACCAAGCGCAAGCCGGTGTGGCAGGGTCGGTAGCGCAGGCGGCCTGCCGAGGCCATGGCGACAATGGCGCGATGCCCTTGATGCCCTTGATGCCAGCGATGCCCGCAATGCCCGCACACCCCTCGAACCCCGTCCACCGCATCATCGTTGCCCAGGCGCGGGCGCCCAAGCCGTTCCGCGCCTTTGCGGTGCGCAGCGACGAGCCGCAACATGCCTATGACGCGCGCGCACCCTACGGCGCTGTGCACGTCGTGCGCACGGCGTTTCTTGATGCCGGCGCGCTCGCCAGCCTGGCGGCCGCGGGCCTGGCCCGAGTCAACATCCATGCGTTCTCCGACATCGACTACGCCACCACCACGCTGCAAGAACTGGCTGCGACCGCACCCGGCGTGGCCGACCTGGCCGGGCAGATCGCCGGCGCCTTGCAGCTCACGCGCGTGCTGGGCGACGACCCCGCCTGCTACCGCCGCAGCGTCGCGGCGCGGATCGACTACCTCGCGTCATGCGGCGCTGGCTTTCATAACGATGTCAGCCGCCACTGGTCGCGGTGCCTGTTCTGGGTGCTTGCGCTCGACCTGGCTGATGTGGAGTTCGTGCTGCCCCATGCCGGTGTGCGGCTGGCGCTGTCGCCCGGCGATCTGGTTGTGTTTGACCAGACCATGGCGCACGGGCTGTGTCGGCCGCGTGACCAGGGGCAGGCGGTGGCGGCGTCTTTCGAGTCGGGCAGCCATCGGCATCAGATTTTCCTCACCGGCGAGCTGCTGCTCAGCGATGCGCACTGGGCCGCACTCGGCGCACCATGGCTGCCGGTGCAGGAGCACGACAGCCGCGGGGCACTCGATCTGATGCTGGCGCAGTTTGACGAACGCAGTGGCGCCATCAAAGGCCTGTGGGGGCTGCGCGACGGCATGAAGCGCAGCACCTGCTATGTCGACGGTCATCATGAAGCGAGCGAGACGCTGTGAACGGAGTGCGAAGCGCCAGACGTCGTTCGATGCCCCGGAACGACCCGCCCGCTGCGGCGTATGCTGGCCTGCCCCACAGCCAAGCCTGGACCCGAACGTGACGACGCCACCTCAAGTCCACCTCATCAGCCACCCGTTGGTGCAGCACAAGCTCACCTTGCTGCGCCAGAAGGACCGCAGCACCAGCAGCTTTCGCCGCCTGCTGCATGAAGTGGCGATGCTGATGGCCTATGAAATCACGCGCGACATGCCCACGCAGCTGATCGACATCGACACGCCTTTGGAAACCATGCGTTCAGCGGTGATCGACGGCAAGAAGACCGTCTTCGTCGTCGTCATGCGCGCCGGCAACGGCCTGCTCGACGGCATGCTTGAAGTGGTGCCCGGTGCGCGCGTGGGCCACATCGGCGTGTACCGCGACCCCAAGACCCTGGCCGCGGTGGAGTACTACTTCAAGCTGCCGCAAGGCATGCCCGAGCGCGATGCGATCGTGCTCGACCCCATGTTGGCCACCGGCAATTCAGCGGTGGCCGCGGTGAGCCGCTTGAAGCAGACCCAGCCGCGCTCGATTCGTTTCGTGGCGCTGCTGGCCGCGCCCGAGGGCCTGGCCACCTTCCATGCCCAGCACCCCGACGTGCCGGTCTACACCGCGGCCATCGACCGCTGCCTGAACGACCACGGCTACATCCTGCCCGGGCTGGGCGACGCGGGCGACCGCTTGTTTGGCACCAAGTAAGCAGGCCTGGTGTCGCTGGAGTTGGCGATGAGCATCGAGCAATGGGTGGAACTGGCCATCACCACGGCGCGCCGCAGCCCGAGCCGGCCGCGCAAGGTGGGCGCGGTGTTGGTGCTGGCCGACGGCCAAACCCTTCTTGCGGCGTGCAACGACTTCCCCAGCGGCGTGCGCGACACAGAAGCCCGCCATGCCAACCCCGAGCGTTTGCTTTGGATCGAACATGCCGAACGCAACGTCATCTATGCCGCGGCGCGTGGCGGCCTGGGCACGGCCGGCGCCACGCTCGTCGCCACCTTCCACCCTTGCGCCGAGTGCGCCCGCGCCATCGTCCAGGCCGGCATCAGCACCGTGCACACCATGGCACCTGAGTTTGCCGACCCGGTGTGGGGCCCGGGCTTTCACTTCTCGCGCTTGATCCTTGAAGAAGGCGGCGTGCGCGTGCACCACCTGGCGCACGACCCGGCGCAGATGCATGCGCAAACACTGGGCAGGTGAGCCGGCGCGGCTGACGCTCTTTGCATCAGGCTCGCCGGGTGCCTGGACGCAGTCACGGGCCACCGGCACCATACGTAGATGCCTTCCCAGGTGACGACCGGTCCATCGAAGACTGCTTCACCACCAGGAAGGCGAAGGCGTACCGCCAACGATCCAGGCGCTGGCCCGCAAAACGGGCAACTAAAGCTGCGTCGTTGCACCCATACTGTGGCGGGAGCAGGTGGTCGGCGCGCTGTTTGTGGTGCGCCTGGCTGAGCAGCGGGCACCCACGCCCTTTGCCGACAAAGAAGCCCGGCTGCTTCAACGCTTCGCCGACCAAGCGGCCATTGCCATTCAAAACGCACGCATGTTCAGCCCAACGCAGGAAGCCCGTGCCCAAGCCGAAGGCGCACGCCTTCAAGCCGAGGCCGCCACCGAAGCCAAGAGCGTCTTCCTGGCCACCATGAGCCACCAGGCCCGCACGCCCATGAATGCGGTGATCGGCATGAGCGGGCTGCTGCTCGATACGCAGTTAACCGCCGAGCAGCGCGACTTCGCCAGCACCATCCGCGACAGCGGCGATGCGCTGCTGACCATCATCAACGACATCCTCGACTTCTCCAAGATCGAAGCCGGGCGCATGGCGGTGGAAGCCCAGCCGTTTGACCTGCGCGAGTATGTTGAATCGGCACTCGATTTGATGGCTTCGCGCGCGGCCGAAAAGCACCTTGACCTGGCCTGCGAATTCAAGGGTGAGGTGCCCGCGGCGATCATGGGCGACGTCGCCCGCTTGCGGCAGATTTTGCTCAACCTGCTGAGCAACGCGGTGAAGTTCACCGAGCCGGGCGAGGTGGTGCTCAGCGTGCAAGTCGAAGGCGAATTGCCGCACTTCAGTGTGCGCGACTCCGGCACCGGCCTGGGCCTGGCCATCAGCAAGCTGCTGGCCGAGCTGACGGGCGGCGCGATGTCGGTGGAAAGTGCCGGGCTGGGCAGCGGAGCAACTTTTCACTTCACCTTGCCCGGCACGCCGGCCACGCTGCCGCCCGGCACCAGGCGAGCCTTCATCGGCGAGCGACGGCCAATGCGATGCAAGGCGACCGCGAGGCCTGCCTGGCCGCGGGCGTGGACGACTACGTGACCAAGCCGATCCGCGTCGATGCCTTGGTCGCGGCGCTGACGCAAGTCGCACCGCGTGCTGAGGGCTGAATGATGGCAACGCGCGTTTCCGCTGGCTGCACACCGCTGGACGTGCTCGTCGAATTCGCCGGTCAGTTGACCCGAATGCACGACACCGACGCGCTGCACGCGCTGCTGGTCAAAACGGCGGGCAATTTTTGTTCATGCCGGCGAACGCTGCTCGTGCTGGATACGCGCGCCGGCCTGCGCATCGCCGGCTCGAAGTTGCCGCGTGGCGAATCGGCCGCAGCCCTTCTGGCCGCTGTGACACCCTGGCTGGACGAGACCCGCCAACTGGGCGCCGCCACACTGCACATCGGCCCGCCAGGCGCTGCGCCTGCGCAACAGCGTAGCTGCATCGTCGCCCCGTTGATCGGCCCGCAAGGCACGCTCGGCTTCCTCTACTGCGACATCGACGGGCGCTTCGGCCGCTGGGGCCAGGCCGATCGCGACGGCATCGCGTTGCTCGCCTCGCAGGGCGCACTGGCGCTGCAACACGCGCAACAGTTCAACCTGGCCCAGGAAGCACTGCACAAGGTTGAAGAATGCACCGCAGAACTGAACGAGGCGCTGGACTACCAGAGCGCGATCAGCGCCGTGCTGCGTGTGATCAGCGCATCGCCGGCCGACGTTTCGCCCGTATTCGAGGCCATCATGGACAGCGCCCGGCGGCTGCTCGGCGGCGCCATCGCTGCGGTGTTCCGCTACGACGGCCGTCTGGTGCATGTGGTGGGCACGCGCGGCTGGTCGCCACA
>JAYUPO010000477.1:0-2840 GCA_043760085.1 Burkholderiales bacterium | reverse complement strand
GGAAGTCCCTTCGCATTCCGCTCCAGCTTAGGCGGGCCCGCGCCAGCTTCGTTTGGCTGGCGCCTTACCTTAAATCGCGCGGTGCGCTGCCGCACGGTGAGCCTGCCGCGATTGCGTTAGAGTGGCTGCATGGTTGCCTGGGTTCGAACGGTCTTTGTATGGTTGCTGGTGCTGGCGCTTCCCGTGCAGGGCGCGGCGGCTGCCACCATGGCGTTGTGCGGGCCGGGTCATGCGGCCAGAACGCTCGCCCACCAGCATGACCAGGCCATGGCCCAGCCGGCGCGGCAGGTGCACCAGCATGGCCAGCCTGCGAGCCCCGCACCACACAACCCTGTTCTCGCGGCGCCGGCTGACTCGGGCGATCAAGTTCGCGGGCAAGTTGCACCGGCGGGTCAGGCCAAGCCGGCGAGCCTGGCACAGGCCGAGCAGCACAAATGCAGCGCCTGTGCGTCGTGCTGTTCGGCGGCTGCGATTGTCAGCGCTGGGCTGATCGTGCCTTCGCCTGAGCTCACGCCCACCGTTTTCATGGCCGTCGTGGCCACGGTCGAACCCTTTGCCACCGTCGGCCCGGATCGGCCGCCTCGACTCCTGCTCGTCTAGCCTGCCAGGGCGTTGCGTCGCGTGCACGGGCATGCGGTGCGACGCCGGGCCCAGTCTGCCCCTCGCTGCTTTGATGGCGAGCCGGGCGTTCAGACCCTGACGAGAGGACCCCATGATCAAGACCTGTTTGCGCTGGTTCGCACCCGCCGCGCTGTGCATCACCACTGTGGCCGTGCCTGCGCAACCATCACCGCCGGCTGGCGCCGTGCGCCCCGATCCGCTCGACGCCAAGGCCAGCGTGCCCAGGCTGGTGTACCGCTCGTCGCTCGTACCGGCGCCGCCGGGGCAGGCAGACAAGCCCATCGGCTGGCGCGACGCGAACGACACCGTCACCCGCATCGGCGGCTGGCGCGCCTATGCCCGCGAGGCGCAAGAGCCGCTGCCGGCGCAGGTTGCGCCAACACCCGCAGTGCCCGCTTCAGCGCCCACAGGAGCCCCCAGGCCCGTGGGAAAGCCGGCAGCCGCGCCCCAGGGCCACAGCGGACACAAGATGCCATGAGCGCCGTGAAACCTGCCATGAAGCCCAACTCGAAGGCGGCTGCCCTGCTCGCCGCGGCGCTGCTGGGCGGCTGCGCAACGTTCAGCCCCGATGGCGGCTTTGCCAGCGTTGAGCAAGCCGCCAAAGCCCAGCTCGGCAAGGAAGTACGCTGGGTGCGCTCTGCCGCCGATCAGCAGGGCATCGATCAACGCGTGGCCGAACTGCTGGCCAAGCCGCTGAGTGCAGACGACGCGGTGCAACTCGCGCTGCTGAATAACCGCGGCCTGCAGGCCACGTTTCAAGAGCTCGGCATCACCGAGGCCGAAGTGGTGCAGGCCGGCCGCTTGCCCAACCCCGGGTTCAGCGTGGGCCGCTTGAAGCGCGGCAGCGAAGTCGAAGTCGAAAGCGCAGCGCATTTCAACCTCGCCCGGCTGCTGGCGCTGCCGCTGACGCGGCAGATGGAAGCGCGCCGCTTCCAGCATACCCAGGGCATGGTGGCCATGAGCATGCTCAGCCTGGCCGCTGACACGCGCAAGGCGTATGTGCTGGCCCTGGCCGCGCAAGAGAGCGTGCGCTACATGCAGCAAGTGCGGCAGGCCGCGCTGGCCGGCGCTGAGTTGGCGCGGCGCATGGAACAGGTGGGCAATTTCAACAAGCTGCAGCGCGCACGCGAGCAGGGCTTTGCCGCCGATGCGGCGCTCAACCTGGCACGGGCCGAGCAAGCGCAGCGCGCCACGCGCGAACGTTTGACCCGACTTTTGGGCCTGTGGGGTGAACAAACTCGGTTTGCGTTGCCCGAACGGCTGCCCGACTTGCCGCAGCAAGCGCGGGACCTGCCCGACGTGGAGCGCACCGCCCTGGCACAGCGGCTCGATGTGCAAGGCGCCCGGCTGGCCGCCGAGCAAACCGCCCGCAACCTTGGCCTGACGCGCACCACGCGCTTCATCAACGTGCTGGAACTGGGCCTCGTGCGCAACCGCTCGAATGAAGCGCCCACCCAGCGTGGCTGGGAAATCGGCTTCGAGTTGCCGCTGTTCGACTGGGGCGATGCGCGCGTGGCCAAGGCCGAAGCGGTGTACATGCAGGCCCTGCACCGCGCCGCTGAGACGGCCATCAACGCGCGCTCTGAAGTGCGCGAGGCCTACACCGCTTACCGCTCGGCGCATGACATCGCGCGTTATCACCTCGAAGAAGTCGTGCCGCTGCGCAAGCTGGTGGCTGAGGAAAACTTGCTGCGCTACAACGGCATGCTGATCGGTGTGTTCGAGCTGCTGGCCGATGCGCGTGCGCAAATCGCCAGCGTCAACGCCGCCATCGACGCCAAGCGCGACTTCTGGCTCGCGCAGGCCAATCTCGACATGGCGCTGATCGGCAAGCCCAGCCTGGCCGCGGCCATGGGTGCGGCCACTGCCGGCCCAACCACCGACGCTGCGGGCGCCGGCCACTGATCATGAAGGACACCCCCATGCTTTCCCGACGACATCTCCTGGGCGGCGCTGGCGCCATCACCGCCGCCGCGGCGGCGGCCAGCGTCAGCAAGGTGGCCATGGCCGCCCTGCCCGAACCGGTCATACAGACCAAGCCCGACACCATGCCGCCACTGGTGCCCAACACCGGCCGGCCCTACAACCCGGTGGTCACGCTGAATGGCTGGACGCTGCCCTGGCGCATGAACAACGGCGTCAAGGAATTCCACCTCGTGGCCGAGCCCGTGGTGCGCGAGATGACCGCCGGCTTCAAGGCCCACTTGTGGGGCTACAAC
>JAYUPO010000476.1:0-2840 GCA_043760085.1 Burkholderiales bacterium | reverse complement strand
GATCGGCGCGGCCTGGGCCACTCTGCTGGGCTATGCCTGCTCGCTGGCAGCCAGTGTCGTGATCGGCGCGCGGGTGTTCAAGGTGCCGTTGGCACTGGGGCAAATCGCCCGCGCCGGCGCGGCCACGGCAGTGATGCTGGCCGTGCTGTGGGCGCGCAATGTGCCCGGCACGGTGTGGGGCTTGCTGCAGGCCGTGGCGCTGGGCGGCGCGGTCTACTTGCTGGCGGCCTGGGTGTGCAACGTGGCCGGGCTGCGCGGGCACCTGAGCCTGCTGACCACGCGGCAGCGTGGGGCATGAGGCGAAGCATGGCGCTGCGTGACCTGTTCATCTACACCCCGCGCCTGGGCGTGGGCGGCGGCGAGCTGTCGCTGCTGCGCCTGGCCGAAGGCCTGGCCCGGCTGGGCGTGCAGGTGACCTTCGTGGTGCACGAGATGACGCCCCTGGCCCAGGTGCGCCGCCCAGGCGTGGGCGTGATCTGCCTGCATGCGCAGCGCACGCTGGCCGCGGTGCAGGCCCTGGCGCGCTGCCTGCGCCAGCGCAAGCCGCAGGCGCTGCTGGCGGCGTTCCCGCACAGCAACCTGGCGGCGGTGGCGGCGCGTGCCCTGGCGCGCGTGCCCTGCACCCTGGTGTTAAGCGAACATGCCCCGCCGCGCCAGCAGGTGGCGCACATGGGCGGCTGGCGTTACCGCGCCTTGCCGCTGCTGCTGCGCGCGCTGTACCCCTGCGCCGACGCCGTGGTGGCGGTGTCCCACGGCGTGAAGGCTGACCTGCTGGGCTTGAGCGCCGGCCGCTTGGCGCCACAGGTGATCTACAACCCCGTGCTGCCGGCCGACCTGGCCGCGCGCATGGCCGGCGAAGCGGCCCACCCTTGGCTGCAAACCGCCGGCCTGGACGTGGTGCTGGCGCTGGCGCGCCTGAGCGATGAAAAGGATCTGCCCACCTTGCTGCGCGCCTTTGCGCGGCTGGCCGCATCGCGCCCGCAAGCGCGGCTGGTGGTGTGCGGTGAAGGGCCGCAGCGGCGCGCCTTGCAGGCCTTGGCGCAGGAACTGGGCGTGGCCCCGCGCGTGGCCCTGGTGGGCGTGGTGGCCAACCCCTTCGCTAGCCTGGCGCGGGCGCGCGCGTTCGCACTCAGCTCGCGGTTTGAAGGCTTTGGCAACGTGCTGGTCGAGGCCATGGCCTGCGGCGTGCCGGTGGTCAGCACCGATTGCCCGGTGGGCCCGCGCGAGATCCTGCAAGACGGCCGCTTCGGCGCGCTGGTGCCGGTGGGCGACGCGCCCGCACTGGCCGCAGCGCTGGCGCAGGCACTCGATGGCGGCCCAGCCGAAGGCGCACGCGCGTTCGCGGCGCAGTTCACCGAAGACCGCTGCGCGGCGGCTTACCGCGCGTTGTTCGAAACCCTGTTGCCCGCTTAGCCAGGGCACGCAGGCCCTGGCCCGCGCCAGGCACACGCAGTCCACAGGACTGCTTGTGTCCGGGCTCGGCGTGGCGGCGCGGCGCTCAGCCGTTGCTCAGCGAGGTCAGCGCCGGCGCAGCCGCCGCGCCAGCGCCACCAGGGCGCTGTGGCGGCGCAGCAGGTGGCGCGCACGCCAGGCGGCAACGGCCGGCAGACCGCGCCAGGACAGCGCCACGCAGGCATCCAGCAGCGGCCGCGGCGTGGTCTTGAAGATGCGCTTGTGAGCGTAGTCGCCAATGGCAAAGTCGAACTGCCGGCAACCCTGTTCATGCAGGTGGGCGATGGTGCGTTCGAGTATCAGCTTGCCCGGCGCGCAATGCTTCCAGGCGTCGCCCGCAAAGCTGACGCGCAACATGGTGTAGGTGCCGCCTTCAAGCAAACCGTATAGCGCGGCAATGGCCTGGTCACCTTGCATCAAGGCGGTGAGCACCACCTGGCCGCTTTGCAAGCCGTCGTGCAGGCCGTCTTGCAGCAGCCCGGCGTAAAGCTGGCTGTGCGCAGCGTCGTCAAGCCGGTAACCCGGCGTGCCGGCCATGCGGGCGTGTTGCATGGCTTCGAGTTGCCGGTACAACGCCAGCGCTTGCGCCGGCTCGGTGGCGTGAACGAAGCGCGCGCCTTCAATGCGGCTGAACACGCGCCAGGTGCGTTCGAACTCCTTGCGCACATCCTTGGCCAGGCTGTGGCGCCATTCGTCGTACGTGCCGGCAATGCTGAAGTGGTTGCCGAACATGTTGCAGGGCTGGCAGGGCAAGGCCAGGGCCAGCGGGTTGGGCTGGCCGCCCACGTGGGTGAGCAGCTTGTCGATGCGCAGCAGGTCGTTGCCGGCCAGTGCCTGCTTCAAGGCCTGCCACAGCGGCGCGGCGCAGCTTGCGTCAAACCTTTCGTCAAACGTTAGCGACGGATTCAGCAGCGGGCCGTTGTAGTCGCTCACGCCATGATCCGGCGGCTCGACGATGGCCAGGCGGCCCTGGCGCCGGCGCACCAGCGGCATCAGCATCGCGTCAGCGCTGTCGCCCTCGCGCCGCGCACACAACAGCAGCGGCTCCAGGCCAGGCTGGCGGCCCAGCGTGGCATACCAGTGGCGCAGCCAGGCGGCACTGTGAAACGGTGTCGGCGCGGGCGTGGCCAGTTGCTGCCAGCGCGCCAGGAAATCGTTCAGCGAGGCGATGCGTTGCACGCGCCAGGGCAGGCCGGGCTCGGCCGCGGTGCTTCTGGCGGCTGCGTGGGCGGCGGGTGCCAGGCGCGCGCCGGCCGCCGCGCTTGAGGTTGTGTTCACAGGTGGTACGGCGCAATGTCGGTCATGCCGCCGGGCGCTTGGGTTGACAGGCGAAAGTCGATCGGCCGCGCCTGGCGCTGCAAACGTTGCGCCCAGGGGCTGCGGCGCCA
>JAYUPO010000475.1:0-7239 GCA_043760085.1 Burkholderiales bacterium | reverse complement strand
GCTGCGCGCCGCAAACCAAGGTGCCAGGCCCGCACTGATCAGGCCGCGTGCCTGGTAGCGCGCGGCGTCGCTGTTCAACTCAAAACCCAGCGCCGCGGCGGCGGCGCCGAGTTTGGCGGCGCTGCCGGTGGCTTTGAGCAGGGCCTGCCACTGCCGTTCGGTGAGTGTCACCACCATCACGTGGCGGGCGTCGGCCGTGGCGAAGCTGTCGCCATAGGCGCCGTAGAGCTGGTTGCCGTCGGCCTGGCGCTGCGTGCCGTTGACCTGCACGTCGGCCAGGTAGGCCAGGTTCGACGCCGTGGCCATGGCCACGTCGCTCAAGCTGAGCTGAATGTGCTGGCCCTGGCCGGTGCGCTGCCAATGCCGCTCGGCGGCCACCACGGCCAGCGCGATGTGCAGCCCCGCGGCCACGTCCCAGGCCGGCAACACATGGTTCACCGGGCGCTGCCCGCTGCCGGTGAGCAAGGGGAATCCCAGCGCGCTGTTCACCGTGTAGTCCACCGCGTTGCCGCCATCGGGCGAGCCGCTGAGCTGGACCATGATCAGGTCAGCGCGCAGGGCGCACAGCGCCTCGTAGGCCAGCTCACCATCCACGCCCAGGTTGGTGATGAACACCGGCGGCGCAGTGGCCGGCACGGCGCAGATCAGCCGCTGCATCAGCGCGCGGCCAGCAGCCGAGCGCAGGTTCAATTCGACGGATTGCTTGCCGCGGTTCAGGCTGGCCCAGTACAGGCTGACGCCGTCGGCATTGAGCGGGTGCCGGCGGCGGTCGATGTTGCCGCCGATCGGGTCCACCCGCAGCACCTGCGCGCCCAGTTGCGCCAGCGTCAGGCCAGCCAGCGGCGCGGCCACGAAGGCCGAGAACTCGACCACGCGCAAGCCATCGAGCAACGGTTTCATCTGCGCTCCTTTACTGCACGCTGAGTTGTTGTTGCGCGTCCTGCGCCAGGACGCCGTCGCGCAGCAGACCTTCGATCACCGTGTCGGCCTGCGCCGGCCCGCCGCCCAGGCGCACGAACAAGGGCGCCTGGGCCATCCATTCGATGAGCGCGCTGCGTGCCACGGGCTGGCGCGCCAGCAGATGAAACATCACCAGCGCGCGCCAGGCATAGCGCACATGGCTGGCCGGCTCGGCAGCGAAGCGTGCCAGGCGCGCGCGGCTTTGCGCCAACGCGCCGCCCACGCCGTTGAACGGCCGGCCGTGGCCGGGGATGACGATGGCCGGGTTCAGCGCTTCGATGACATCGAGCGCGGCGTTGGCCTCGGCGAAGCCGCTGCCGCCTTCGAGCTCGGGAAAGATGATGGCCACGCGGTCTTCCCACAGCGCATCGCCCGTGATCAACACCCGCGCCTCGGGCTGAAAGAACATCAGCGCATCGGGGTCGTGGCCGGGCGCGGCGTGGGCCTGCCACAGTTGGCCGCCAAGCTCGATGCTGCTGCCCGCGGCCAGAGCGTGGCTGGCGCTGAAGCGGCGGCACACCTGGTCGAGCTGGTCAAAGCTCAGGGCCTGCATGTCCCAGGCGCGCACGGCATCGAAGCTGGGCTGCGGCACCCAGGTTTCGCAAGCATGGCGCGCTTGCAGCGCTGCATTGCCGCCGCAATGGTCTGAGTGCAGATGCGTGTTGACGATGCGCGCCAGCGGCTCGCCGTGCAGGGCATGTTCGATGAGGGCGCAGCTCAAGGCGCTGTGGCTGTCATAGCCGGTGTCAACCACCACCGCGCCACGGCCGCCGCTGGCGCGAAAGACGATGTGGTTGGACGACAGCCAGTCGCGCTGCAGCACCGTCAGCGCCAGGGCATCGAAGCTGCGTGCCAGGGGCGTTTCAACGGTCGTCATGCGGTGGCGGCTGGTTGAACAGGCGCTGCACCTCGGCGCGTTCGCGCGCCGCGATGCGGGCCATGAAGTCTTGCGCGCCGTGCATGGCGGCAAAGGTGTCGAAACCGGTCTCCAAAAAACGCTGCAAATCCGCCAAGCCGGCCAGGCGCGCCGGCCCGCGCATCAGGCGCAGGCTCTGGCGCAGCAGCGGGTTGCGGGTGTAGACATCCAGCGCATGCCCCACTTGCAGCACCAGTTCGATCTGTTGTTCACGTTGCGGTGCGTGGCCGAACTCGCGCCAGGCCTGGCCATAGCGGGCGTCGTCGAGCGGCAAGTGGTGCACATGGCGCGCCAGGCCGGAGTCGAGCTGCTCGGACAACGCATGCAGCGCGGCCAGCGCGCGCACCGTGGCCACCAGCTCGGCCGGGAACAGCCGCACCAGCGCCGGCACCACACGCCGGAATTGGGCGTCGCGCTCGCTGAAGTCGCGTGGGCCATATAGGTCGTCGAGAAAGAAACCTGCCGCCGCGCCATAGCGCGGGTGGGCCAGCAAATCGGCATGGCTGCGCGCAAAACGCTGGTGCTGCCAGGCTTTGACCGCGATGACGCGCGGCCCCAGCGCCGGGTCGGCCTGGCGCACGGCGCGCTCGGCCTGCACGGCCTGCAAGGCATCGAGGATTTGCTCGCCGACGGAATTCATGCCGGCGAGGCTAGCAGGGACTCAGGGCTCGTGGCCGGATCCCGCGACCATGTAGTCGCGCTGGAACGGGTAGTCGCACTGCGCCCCGGGCAAAACGGTGCCGCTGAGCTGGCCGCTGGGCCGCGCGGCCAGCACTTGGTGCAGCGAGATCCAGCCGCGCTCGAAGCTCATGGCACTGCCGGCCAGGTACAGCCGCCAGGCGCGCACCACGCGCTCGTCAGACAACGCCTTGGCTTGTGGCAGGCGCGCTTCGAGTGCGTCCGACCAGGCCCACAGCGTGCGCGCGTAGTGCGGGCGCAGGTTTTCGACGTCGAGCGTTTCGAGCCGCGCCTGTGCGGCCACGCGCAACACGTGCGACAGGTGCAGCAATTCGCCGCCGGGGAAGATGTAGCGATCGATGAACTCACCCATGCCGGCACCCAGTTCGGCGCTTTGCGTGTTGTTGGCGGTGATGCCATGGTTGAGCAGCAGCCCGCCCGGCCGCAGCAGCCCATACAGCTTGGCAAAGTAGTGCGGCAAACGGCGCTGCCCGACATGTTCGAACATGCCGACGGATGCGATCTTGTCGAAGGGCTCGCTGGCCTGCAATTCGCGGTAGTCGAGCAACTGCACATCGACCCGCCCGGCCAGGCCGTGCTGGTCGATCATCTTCATCACATGCGCATGCTGGTTGCGCGACAGGGTGATGCCGGTGGCACGCACACCGTAGTGCTGCGCCGCCCACAGCAGCAGCGCGCCCCAGCCGCAGCCGATGTCCAGAAAACGCTCGCCCTCGCGCAGCATGAGCTTGCGGCAGATGTGGTCGAGCTTGGCCTGTTGCGCCGCGGCCAGGGTCATCGTGGGTTCGCGGAAGTAGGCGCAGGAATAAACCCGTTGCGGATCCAGCCACAGGGCATAGAAATCGTCCGACACGTCATAGTGCTGGCGCACCGCGCGGGCGTCGCTGTGCAAGGTGTGGCGTGCGCTGGCGCGGCTGCGTTGCAACAGGGCGCGCCACCAAAACGTGGCCTGCGCATCGCCTTGCTTGCGCGGGTCGCCATCGAGCAGCCCTGCCGCCACGGCCATCAGGTCGCGCGCATTGCCTTGCAGATCGAGGCGGCCTTCCACGTGGTCGGCGGCCACGCGGCCGATCTGCCCGGCGGCCAGGTGCACCAGCGAGGCCAGCCCGCGTGGGCGAATCACCACCCGGGCATCGGCCGCACCCAGCCGGCGTGCACCGCGCAACACCAGCGCGGTGGACACAGGCAGGTTGCTCAGGCGTTGGGCAAGCATGCTTTCCACGACATTCATGGCGGCGACTCCAATGAGGCCCTGGCACCGATGCCACACTGTACGCAACTTGGAGCTTCAGGCATGGTGGCAGGGCGTTTGCGCAGGGCAGGTTTGGCTCAGTTGGGGCTGATGTGTGCCTGGGGTGCGGGTTGGTGGTGGGCCGGGCGGCCTGTGCTGGCCGTGTCCGGCGTGTTGATCGTGGCGCTGTTTCAGCCGCTGGTGTTGGCCTTTGAGTTCCTGCTCTTGCGCCGGGTCAATAGGGCCGACACCGCGCCACCTGCCCGAGCGGATGAATTACTGCGCGCCTGGGGGCGTGAGTGCCTGGTGAACTGGCAGGTCTTCACTTGGCGCCAGGCGTGGTGCGTGGCGGCGCAGGCCGACCATCTGCCGCATGCCGCCGATGCGGCAGGCCTGCGCGGTGTGGTGCTGGTGCACGGCTTCTTTTGCAATCGCGCGCTGTGGAACCCGTGGATGCAAGCACTGCGCGAGCGCGGCGTGCCGTTTGTGGCGGTGACGCTGGAGCCGGCGTTTGGCGGCATCGACGATTACCCGGCGCACATTGACGCCGCGGTGCAGCGGGTGCAAGCCGCCACCGGCCAGGCCCCCTTGCTGGTGGGCCACAGCATGGGCGGCCTGGCGATCCGCGCCTGGCTGCGCCAGGGCGGCGCCGCGGCTCGCGTGCACGCCGTCATCACGCTGGGCACACCGCATCACGGCACCTGGCTGGCGCGCTTTGCGCTGGCCCCCAACGCGCGCCAGATGCGCCAGGCCAGCCCCTGGCTGAGCACCTTGCGCCAGGCCGAGGCCGTGCCCCGAGGCGTGCCCTTCACCTGTTTTTACAGCCACTGCGACAACATCGTCTTCCCGGCCAGCACGGCCACCTTGGCCGATGCCGATAACCGCCACCTGCGTGCCACGGCGCACGTGGACATGATCAACCACCCCGAGGTGATGGCACAGGTGTGGCTCAGCCTGGTGCGCGGCTGAACGATGGTTCAGCTCGTGTTCAACTCTCGTCGATCTCGTGCAGCAGGTTCAACGTGGGCACGTTGCCCAGGTTCAGCAGCGCGGCGATATCGTCCACGTCGTCGGCCAGGGCCGGGTTGTCCCAGCCCTGTGCAGTGTGGCGGGCCAGGCGCACGGCCAGCGTCACGTTGCGCACCTGTGTTTGATCGGCATGGCGCTCGTCGGTGATGCGCACCAGCAGCTCGCTCAGGCCCCAGGCCCGCATCAGCGCTTGCTGCAACGGCGCCAGCTCGGTGTTCAGCACCTCCTGCTGCACGCTGGCCGAACGCAGCGTGGGCTGCGCGCGCTGGCGCGCCGCGATGTCCAGCGCCAGCGTGGGCGCATGCACCCACAGCAGCATTTCGGCAAAGTCGTGCAGCAAGGCGGCTTCATGGATCACGCTGGCGTCGTGATCCATGCGGTGCACGGCAAAGGCCAGCGCGAAGGCGGCGGCGCGGTGCGCGCGGCGCAGCACGCGGCGCAGGCCTTGTTGCGCCGCCGGGTGTTCGCGCAAGTGTTCGTCCACCGTTGGCTGCGGGCCGAAGTGGTGAAAGAACGGGCCCATGCCCAGCATCACCAGCGCCGCGGTCACGGTTTCAATGTCAGTGCCGCCGCGGCTCGCGCGCAATTCGCTCACCTTGGCCATCAGCTTGAGCGTCATCAGCGGGTCTTTGGACAGCGTGCGCGCCAGCAAGTGGGCGTCACACGCGTCTTCATTCGCGCGCCAGGCTTCGATCATCTCGGCGGTATTGGGCAGCACCGGGATCTCGGCGGCGCGGAAATGCGCTGTCCATGCCGCCAGATCGCGCAGTGGGCGATCCAGGGTGGCGGCAGGGGTGGCAAGCATGGTGGTCGGGTGCGGTCTCTCTGCAGGGCGATCAAGGGCGATCGCTCATTGGCCTTATCGGCACGCCGGGTAGTGACTTGAAGCCACCGCCACGGCGGCCGGGCGGGCACTCACAACCGGTTGACGCCGTCGATGTAGCCCAGCAGTTGGCCGTCAAGGTACAGCGCGCCTTCGGGGGCGCCGGCTTCGGCGTAGAACTCCAGCACCTGGGGGCGCTGGCTGCGTTGGGCGCGCCGGTCGCTGTGGGCCAGGCGGCGTGCCACACGAGCCAGCAAGGCGCTGGCGCCGCGCAACAGCGCTGCGGCCAGCAAGCGCAGTGAGCCGCTGCGTTCGGCATCGGGGGGCACGTAGGCCCAGGGCAAGGACTTGATCATCTTCGTTCTCCCACGGTGGCGGCGACTTTCTGGCGCGGCACCGCAATCGGTTCAAGGGGTTGGCGGTGGCAAGGTGGCGGTGCAGCGGCTGGACAGGCTGGCGAGTTCGCGTCGCAGTTCACGCCCGCCCTGTTGGCGCGGCTTGCGCGGCGCATGCGCGCCGGCCTGGCGGCGGTGCGCCAAGGCGACCAGCGGATTGCGTGGCTTCAGGGCTTTGACAAACAAGGTCTTCATGAGGGGGCTTCCTTGGTGGCTGAAAACGAAACGGCCCGGGCGCTTGCGCTTCCCGGGCCGTTGCTGGATGAAGGGTCTGCCGCTTCAGGGGGCAGACTCTCGCATCGCAACGGCCTGGGGTGGGCACGCCTTGAGCTTCAGGCCCATGACGGCACGGTGGCCGCGGCTGCCGGGCAGCGGGCGGGTCACGGTGAGGCACCGGCGGGAATTCAATGACATGGGTTCAGGGCGAAGAATGAATTGCGCACATGATAAACATTCATTTATCTTTGACAAGGGGAAAATTACCGTGCGCATGATCGTTTCAACGCTTGCGTTTGATCGGCGCCACGCCGGCCTGGACGCGTTGCCACAACTGCTGCGCGTCGTCGGCGGGCGGTGTGGCGGGTGGGCGAACTGCGCGTGGCGCGGCGTCCGAGTGCGGCCGTGTTGTACCGGGCGGCGGCACCTTTGCCGCAGCGGCCGCAGCGGCAGGCACTAAAACTTCACCCAGCAGATCGAGCAGGCGCGTTCGTGCCCGCTGCGGGTGGCGCCGGTAGTAGGTAAGCACCAGGCCGACGATGAAGCGCTCGTCATCGTCGCGCGCGGCGTGGTCGGTCGTGGCGTCCGGGGCAGCGGCAGCGGCGCTGGCGTGACTCTGATCCATCCAGCCGTTGGGCTTGCGGCAGTGCAACTCGAACTGCCGCGCCAGGCGCTCGCCGATCTGGCGCGAACGGCTCTTGATCTGGCTCCAGTAGCTGGGCTGAATCTGCAACTTCTCGGCAAACCGCCCTTCCAGGCCGCGCAGGGTGGCGGCGTCGGCGTGTTGGGCGCTGGCGCGCACGAACTCCTCGAACAAGGCCAGGGCGTTGTCCAGGCGAACCTGGGCCAGGGCCTGCGCTGGGCTCAGTGGGGGCATTGGTAGACGTTGGTTCCTAAGCGGCCCGAAGGCCGGGTTCAGAGCCAACGCCCCCGTTCAAACCGTGCGTGCGGATTTCCCGCACACGGCTTA
>JAYUPO010000474.1:0-7246 GCA_043760085.1 Burkholderiales bacterium | reverse complement strand
GCGGTGCCATCCTGATCGTCGACGACGGCCGCAAACTGGGCTTCCACAGCTGGCACCTGATGCCCAAGTGCGCCCTGCTCGACCCCGAACTCACGCTCGACCTGCCCGCCGGCCTGACGGCCGCCACCGGCATGGATGCCATCGCGCACTGCCTGGAAACCTTCATGGCGCCGGCCTTCAACCCACCGGCCGACGGCATTGCGCTCGATGGCCTGGAGCGCGCCTGGGCCCACATTGAACGCGCCACGCGCGATGGCCACGATCGCCAGGCCCGGTTGAACATGATGAGCGCCAGCATGCAAGGCGCGCTGGCGTTTCAAAAAGGGCTGGGCTGCGTGCACAGCCTGAGCCACAGCCTGGGCGGGGTGGACCCGCGGCTGCACCATGGCACCTTGAACGCCATGTTTTTGCCGGCGGTGATTCTGTTCAACGCGCAAGCTGAATCGGTGCAGCGTGAACACAGCCTGCAACGCATGGCCCACGCCATGGGCCTGAGCAGCTGCGACGCTGCCGGCCACGCCGTGGCCGATGCCGTGCGTGCCATGAACACGCGCCTGGGCCTGCCGGCCGGGCTGGCGGCCATGGGTGTGCAGGCTGATCAGTTCGAGCGTGTCATCGATGGCGCATTGGCCGACCACTGCCACAAGACCAACCCGCGAACCGCCACCCGCGCTGACTACCGCGCCATGCTCGAAGCGTCGCTCTAGCCACCCACAAGAGAAAGATCAAGCATGTTGAAGACCTGGCGCGATGCCACGCTTGTGCTGGCCAGCACCTGGCTGCTGTGGGCGTGCGCCACGCCCCTCACACCCGCCCCACCCAGCACGTCCGCTGCCCCCGACGCCACGCTGGCGCCCAACGCCAACCTGGTGGCGCAGGGCATTCCGGCCATTCCCATGGCGCTGGTGCGCAAGGTGGAGCGCTACACCGACTTTCGCGGCCATGCCTTTGTCGACTGGCACCCCACGCGCAGCGAGATGCTCGTTGCGCACCGCGGGGCCGGCGGCAGCGTCACGCAAATCTATCGCCTGACCAAACCGCTGGCTCAACCGGAACCGCTCACTGAAGGCGCCGACGCTGTGCGCAGCGCCAGCTACGAGCCACGCGACGGCCGCTACATCGTCTTCACGCGCAGCAGTGGCGGTGACGAAGCCAACCAGCTCTACCGGCTCGACCTGCCCGGCCGCCAGGCCACGCTGCTCACCCACCCGCAAGAGGCGCACAGCGCGGTGGGTTGGGTGCGCGGCACATCACATCTGCTGTACACCTCAGTGCCGCTGGACCGCACGGCGCAGGGCGGCACGCGCGCCGCCATCAGCACCACACTCAGCCTCATCGACCCCCTTGACCCGCAAGACAGCCGCCGGGTACTGGCCACCCTGCCCGGCCCGGGCTGGTTCGGTGGCGGTGTGTCGGAAGACGGCCGCCATGCGGCCATGGTGAACTACCGCTCCGCCGCCGAGTCGCACATCTGGTTGGTCGACCTGGCCAGTGGCGAACGCCGCCAGCTCCTGCCCGCGGCGGGCGAGGCGCTGAAGGCGGCGCATTTCTCGGCCGGTTTCTCGGCCGATGGCCGCAAACTGTATGTGGTGAGCGACCGTGCCAGCGAGTTCCGCGAGCTGATGGCGGTCGACCTGGCCAGCGGCGCGCTGCAGCGCATCAGCGCACACATTCCCTGGGACGTGAGCGGCGGCGCGGTGTCGCACGATTCGCGCTGGCTGGCCACCCAGGTGAACAACGATGGGCGCGAAGAAATTCACCTGTTCGATGCGCGCAGCTTGCAGGCCTTGCCACCGCCCGCAGCACCGGCCGGGCGCATCGGCAACATGGCGTTTCATCGCACCCAGCATCTGCTTGCGTATTCACTCGACAGCGCGCGCGGCCCCAGCCAGTTGCATGTCTTCGACCCCGCCACCGGCCGCAGCCAGCCCTGGACGCAGACCAGCGCGGCACCTGGCATCAACTCGGCGCAATTTGCCGAGCAGACCGTGGTGCACTGGAAGAGCTTCGACGCCCGCACCATCTCGGGCCTGCTGTCCACTCCCCCGGCCCGGTTCAGCGGCAAGCGCCCGGTCATCATCAACATCCACGGCGGCCCGGAAGCGCAGGCGCAGATGGGCTTCAACGGCCGCTGGAATTACTTTGTGCAAGAACTGGGCATCGCCCTGATCGAGCCCAACGTGCGCGGCTCGGCCGGCTACGGCAAGACGTTCTTGAGCCTGGACGACGGCGTCAAGCGCGAAGATTCGGTCAAGGACATCAGCGCCTTGCTCGACTGGATCACCACCCAGCCCAACCTGGATGCATCGCGTGTGCTGGTAGCCGGCGGCAGCTACGGCGGCTACATGGCGCTGGCCGTGAGCGTGCATGAAAGCGCGCGCATTGCCGGCGGCATTTCGGTGGTGGGCATCTCCAACTTCGTCAGCTTCCTCACTCGCACCGAAAGCTACCGCCGCGACCTGCGGCGCGTGGAATATGGCGACGAACGCGAGCCGCAGATGCGGGCCTTTCTTGAGCGCATCTCGCCGCTGAACAACGCCGAGCGAATCAAGAAGCCGCTGTTCGTGGTGCAAGGCAAGAACGACCCGCGCGTGCCGTACACCGAAAGTGAACAGATCGTCGAGCGCGTTCGCGCCAACGGCCTGCCGGTGTGGTACCTGCGCGCCGAGAACGAAGGCCATGGCTTCGTGCGCAAGGAAAACGCCGATTTCCAGTTCTATGCAATGGTCAGGTTCGTCGAGCAGAACTTGCTCAAATAATTTGTCTAGACAGGTGCGTGCACAAAGCACGCATTTCGGCTCAGAGATAACCTGCCAGCCACCCTGGTTCACGGGGAACCTGCGCACTTGCAGGGTTGTGCGCAAGACGGTGTTCAAAACAATCACGCCTCAGGTGTTGGCCGCATTGGCCGCACCACGTGTTTGTCTAGACAAATGGCCGCCGTGCGTGAACGTTCCTGCTTTCGTCGCTGTTTCAAATTGGCCGCATGGGTGGCGCTTGCGGCGGCAGGGCTCGCCGCCTGCGGTGGCGGCGCTGGCGGTGCCACTGAGAGCCTACCGCCCCCGGTGGTGCAGGAGCCGGCGCGCGAAAACCTGAAAGCCCTGTTCACCCCCAGCGCGCCGATTCCGGCCGACGCCCATGCCAAGGGCATGTGGTCGGAACTGGTCGACTGGCCCTTGATTCCGGTGCATGCCGTGCTCTTGCCCGATGGCCGGCTGCTCAGCTTCGGCAGCAACAGCAACGGCCAGCAGACCGCCAATTTCACCTACGACGTGTGGGACCCCACGGCCGGCTTGAATGCCGGCCACCTGACCCTGCCCAACCGCACCGGCAGCGACTTGTTTTGCAGCGCGCAGGTCTTGCTGCCCGGTGGCGCCAGCGTGTTTGTGGCGGGCGGCGACGTGTGGGACGGCGCGGCCACGCGCAACCAGGGCAACAACAACTCCAACCTGTTTGCCGTGGCCGACAACACACTGCAGCGCGGCGAGAACATGCAGCGTGCGCGCTGGTATTCCAGCGCCATCACCCTGCCCAGCGGCGACACCTATGTGCAAGGCGGCATCGGCGGTGTAGACCGGCCTGAAGTGCGTTCCAGCTCAGGCGACTTCCGCCTGCTAAGCGGCGCCAACACCGAGGCGCTGCACTTTCAATATCCACGCAACTTTGTCGCGCCCGATGGGCTGGTCTTCGGCTTCGACAGCACGGGCAACATGTACCGCGTCGACCCCAGCGGCGAAGGCAGCCTCACGCCCCTGGGCCAGTTCGCTTCCGAGAATGCCGGCAGCGACGCCAGTGCGGCCATGTTCAGGCTCGGGCGCATCTTGCAGTTCGGTGGGCAGTCCAATGGCGCGCTGGTCATCGACATTCGCCGCGACACGCCAGTCGTCACCCCCACCCAAAGCATGAGCACGCACCGGCGTCTGGGCACCAGCACCATCCTGCCTGATGGCACGGTGCTGGCCACCGGCGGCAGCCGCACCTGGAACGAGCCTGATCAGCCCAGCTACCACGCCGAGATTTGGGATCCGCAGCGCGGCCAGTGGGCCGTGGGCGCCCAGCAAACCCGGATGCGCCTGTACCACTCCATGGCCGTGCTGATGCCCGACGCCACAGTGCTGGTGGGCGGCGGCGGCGCACCCGGGCCGCAGACCAACAAGAACGCCGAGCTGTACTTTCCGCCCTACTTGTTCACCAGCGCCGGCACCTTGGCACCGCGCCCGGCGCTGACCAGCGCACCCACAGTCTTGAACATCGGCAAGACCTTCACGCTGCAAGCCAGCGGCAGCAAGCCAGTGGCCAAGGTGGCGCTGGTGAAGACGGCGGCGGTGTCGCATGGCTTCAATGCCGAGCAGCGCTACATCGAGTTGCCGTTCAGTGCCGTTGCTGGCCGCCTCACCGCTCAGGCGCCGGCCAACCCGGCCGATGCACCGCCGGGCTTTTACATGCTGTTCCTGATCGACAGCGACGGCGTGCCATCAGTGGCCAAGGTGCTGCGCATGAACCAGGCCACCGAACCCCGACCCACCAACGCGCCCACCTTGCCCAAGTTGTCTGACCGCAGCATGCTCAGCGGCAGCGCAGCAAGCCTGCAGTTGGCCGCCAGCGCCCCGGCCGGCAGCAGCGTGCGCTACGCGGCCAGTGGCCTGCCACCGGGGCTGAGCCTGGACGCCAGCACCGGCCTGATCAGCGGCAGCGCCACCACTGAAGGCACGTTCCATGTGGCAGTGTCGGCCAGTGACGCCAGCGATGGCGACTTGCAGGGCTTCGTCTGGACCGTGAGTGCCCCCGGCACGCCGTTGCAAGTCAGCCTGCCCGCGCCAGTGGCCGCGGCGGCCGGCGCTGCCGTGAGCTTCCAGGCCAGCACGCGCAACGGCGTGGACACGCGGTACAAGTGGGACTTCGGCGACGGCAGCGCCGAGACGGCGTTCAGCGCCACGGCCAGCGTCAACCATGTCTACCACCAGGCCGGGGTGTACCGGGTGAGCGTGACGGCGATCGACGCGCGCGGCGTGCAAACCCGCGTGTCGATGCAGCAAACGGTTTACCTGCCGGCCACCGCCGCTGCCCCCAGCCTGTCGAGCAACTTGTTATGGCAGCAAGGCGCCGGCGGGCCGCCGCGCCTGTGGGTGGTGAACCCGGACAGCGACACCGTCACCGTGCTGGACGCCGGCTCGATGGCCAAGCTGGCCGAACTGCCCACCGGCAGCGCGCCGCGCAGCATCACCCAGGCCAGCAACGGGCTGGTGTGGGTGAGCAACGTGGAGTCGAGCACGCTGAGCATCTACGACCCCGCCACGTTGACCTTGAGCCGCACGCTGGCCTTGCCGCGTGGTGCGCAGCCCTACGGTGTGGCGGCGTCGAAGCTGGGCTTTGTCTTGGTGGTGTTGCAAGCCAGCGGCCAGGTGTTGAAGTTCGACAGCCAAACCTTCGCGCAAACCGGCAGCCTGGATGTGGGGCCGAACCCGCGCCACGTGTCACTGGCCGGCGATGGCACAACGGCCTACGTCTCGCGCTTCATCAGCGCCCCGATGGCCGACGAGCACACCGCCACGCCCAGCGCCGGCGCGGCCACGGTGTGGCAAGTCAACGCGGTGGCGATGAGCTTGACGCGCAGCATCGCGCTGGCCCACAGCGAGCGGCCCGACGCCGAAAACCAGGGCCGCGGCCTGCCCAACTACCTGGGCGCGGTGGCGCTGTCGCCCGACGGCAGCCAGGCCTTCGTGCCCAGCAAGCAAGACAACATCAAACGTGGCGCGCTGCGCGATGGCCTGGCGCTGAACTTCCAGAACACTGTGCGCGCCATCAGCTCGCGCATTGACCTGGCCAGCAACGCCGAAGACCTGGCCGCGCGCATCGACCATGACAACGCCGGCCTGGCCAGCGCCGCCGCCTTCGACCCGCGCGGCGTGTGGCTGTTCGTGGCCCTGGAAACCAGCCGCGAAGTGGCGGTGATCGACGCCCATGGCCGGCGCGAAGTGATGCGCCTGAACGTCGGCCATGCGCCGCAAGGCCTGGCCGTTTCGGGTGATGGCAGCACCTTGTTCGTCAGCAACGTCATGGAACGAACCGTGAGTGGTTTTGACCTGCGCGCCCTGCGCGACAGCGGCCAGTTGCATGTGCCGCACTGGGACACGGTGAGCACCGTGCGCACCGAGTTGTTGAGCGCCGAGGTGCTGAGAGGCAAACAGTTGTTCTACGACGCGCGCGACACACGCCTGGCACGCGACCGTTACCTGAGCTGTGCGGCCTGCCACAACGAGGGCGGGCGCGACGGCAGGGTGTGGGATTTGAGCCATGCCGGCGAGGGCCTGCGCAACACCATCAGCCTGCGCGGCCGCGGCGTGGGCCATGGGCGGCTGCACTGGAGTGGCAACTTCGACGAGGGGCAAGACTTCGAAGGCCAGATCCGCAGCCTGGCCCTGGGCAACGGCCTGATGAGCGACCTGCACTTCTACGCCGGCACCCGCGCATCGCCCCTGGGTGACGCCAAGGCCGGGCTGAGTGCCGACCTCGATGCCCTGGCCGCCTACCTCGCCTCGCTGACCCGTTTTGCCCCCAGCCCGGCGCGTTCGGTTGACGCCAACGCCAGCAGCCAGGCCGCAGCGGGCCGCGACGTGTTCGCCGCGCGGTGCACCGTGTGTCATGCGGGCCAGGCTTTCACCGACAGCAGCACCAACGCACGGCACGACATCGGCACGCTGAAGCCCACATCGGGCGGGCGCCTGGGCGCGGCCCTGACGGGCCTGGACACGCCCACCCTGCGCGATGCCTGGGCCACGGCGCCTTACTTGCACGACGGCTCGGCCGCCACCCTGGAAGCGGCCGTGCTGGCACACCGCAGCATCACGCTCACCGCAGCCGACCTCGCTGCGGTGGTGGCCTACGTGCGGCAGTTGGGCGGCGACGAGATCAGCGCGCCGTTGACGGCAGCCAAGTCAATGCTGCCAGCGCGGCGGCAATGAGTTGGCCGCGGGCCGGCATGAAAGCGGCACGAAGGCGATCATGAAAAAAGCCCGAAGGCTTTTGACCTTCGGGCCCGCACAACCCGGCGCTGTTTCGCAGCGCCAGGCTGATCTTGCTCAGTCAAGCAGGCTGAACCAGGCGTGGCAAATCAGGCGTGCTTTTTGTCGAAGAACTGCTCGTCTTCGGTGCTGCCCTTGAGCGCGGCGGTTGAGGCGTCGCGCTCGATGGTGGTGGTGACGGCATCGAAGTAACCTGTGCCCACTTCGCGCTGGTGCTTCACCGC